>JAAYAO010000092.1 GCA_012719335.1 Propionibacterium sp.
ACGGGGTCGGTCTCCTGCAGCTCGCGCACCGTCTCCACGGCGGCCTGCAGGTTGTGCTGCGCCATGACGTTGGTGAAGAAGTTGTCGTTGACGACCGTGTTGTACTCGTCCGGCCCGGTCACCCCGTGGATGTGGAAGGCCTCGTCGCCGTTGGAGCGCCAGAAGCCCAGGTCGGCCCACATCCGCGCGGTCTCGACCAGGACGTCCACGCCCTCGCGGAGCAGGAAGTCGACGTCACCCGACATCAGGACGTAGCGCACCATGGCGTAGGCGATGTCGGCGTCGATGTGGTACTGCGCGGTGCCGGCGGCGTAGTAGGCCGAGGCCTCCTCACCGTTGATCGTGCGCCACGGGAACAGCGCCCCGTCCTGGGTCATCTCGGTGGCCCGCTCCCGGGCGGCGTCCAGCATGTTGTACCGGAAACGCAGGGCGTTGCGGGCCGCGGCCGGGCGGGTGTAGGTCAGGAACGGCATCACGTAGATCTCGGTGTCCCAGAAGTAATGCCCGGAGTAGCCCGACCCGGTCACCCCCTTGGCGGCGATCCCGTCGGAGTCGGCCCGTCCGGTGGCCTGGGCGAGCTGGAAGAGGTTCCAGCGGATCGCCTGCTGCAGTTCGGGCTGGCCGGCGACCTCGACGTCCACGTCGTCCCAGTACTTGTCGAACCACCGGCGCTGGTCGGCGCGCAACTTCTCGACGCCCTCGGCCTTGGCCCGGTCGAGGGTGCGGCGCACCCGGTCGGTGAGCTCCCGGGTCGGCACCCCGCGAGAGGTGTGATAACTGGCGTACTTGACCAGCCGGATCACGTCCCCCTTCCGGGCCTGAACGCGGTAGACGATCTTGGCCGAATCCTCTTCCGACCAGATGTTGCGCTCGTAGCTACCAGTGGCGCTGAACTCGTGGTCGGCGCCGACGGCCAGGGTCATCCCGGATTCGGCGGCCTGGAAGCCGAGCAGCATCCGCTGGTCCTCGTGCCAGTGCCACTGTGGGTTCAGCACCCGCCGCTGGAAGCCGGCTCCCTTGCGCGGGTCGTGGCCCTCCCCCATCGCCGCGGAGCGGACGTAGTACTCGTCCTTGCCGTCCTGACGGTTCAACACCTGGGACGACAGGGTCAGCGCCATCGACCCGGTGAGCACCTCGATCTCCATCGTCATCACCGCGAGGTGCCGCTCGCTCATCGAGACCATCCGGGTGGAGTTGATCGACAGCTCGTTGCCGGCCGGGGTGCGCCAGATCAGGTTCCGGCGCAGGGTGCCGTCGCGGAAGTCGATCGAGCGTTCGTACTCGGGGGTGTCGGCCACGCTGAGCAGAATCGGCTCGTCATCGGCGTACAGCTTGATCAGGTTGGTGTCCGGCGCGTGCACGATCGTCTGCCCGGTGCGGGCGAACCCGAAGGCCTCCTCGGCGTGCTGGATCGGCCACACCTCGTGGAAACCGTTGATGAAGGTGCCGTGACTGTGCGAGTCGCGACCCTCCTCGGGGTTGCCGCGCATCCCCAGGTAGCCGTTGCCCACCGCGAAGAGGGTTTCGGTGGCACCGAGGTCGGCGGTGTCGTGGCGGGTCTCGACCAGTCGCCACGGGTCGACCGGAAAACGCAGCCGATCCATCGGATCGGTGGCCGGCGGTGGCTGGTGGGAGGCACGGTAGCGGGAAGCCATCTGAATCTCTTTCGAATCGGGCAGGGGGTGGCGGACGGTGGCCCTCAGGCCGTCAGGTCGGCCAGGTCACCGACCACGATGTCGGCTCCGGCTTCGGACAGGGCGGCGGCTCCGACACCCCGATCAACGCCGATCACATGTGCGAAACCACCGGCGGCGCCGGCCCGGACACCGGAGATGGCGTCCTCCACCACGACGCACCGCTCGCGGGGCACACCCAGCAATTCGGCTGCTCGCCAGAACGTATCGGGGGCGGGCTTCCCGGGCAATCCCTCGGCGGCGGCCACCTGGCCGTCGACCACCACCGGGAAGCGTTCGGCCAGCCCGGCCGCGGCCAACACCGCCGGCGCGTTCTTGGACGAGGAGACCACCGCCATCCGCACCCCGCGGCCGAACAGGTGGTCGAGGTAACGCACCGACCCCGGGTAGGGCTGCACGCCCTCGGCGGCCAGCACCTGGTTGAAGACCGTGTTCTTCCGGTTGCCCAGCCC
>JAAYAO010000093.1 GCA_012719335.1 Propionibacterium sp.
CGCCAACACGTACACCTCGGGGTGACCGAAGAACCAGAACAGGTGCTGCCACAGCAATGGGCCACCGTTGGCGGCGTCGAAGACGTGTGAGCCGAGTACTCGGTCGGCTTCCAGCACCAGCAGGCCGGCGGCCAGCACCGGGAACACCGCGACGACCAGGAAGGAGGTCACCAGCACGTTCCAGGTGAACATCGGCATCCGGAACATCGTCATGCCCGGGGCGCGCATCGTGGCGATGGTGGTGATGAAGTTCACCGCACCCAGAATCGAGGACAGGCCCAACATGTACAGGCCGACCAACCAGAGGTCGCCACCGATACCGGGGGAGTTGATCTCGTTGCTGATCGGCGCGTAGGCGAACCAGCCGAAGGAGGCCGCGCCCTGCGGGGTGAGGAACCCGGCGCAGGCGATCAGCGAGCCGAACAGGTACAGCCAGAAGCTGAAGGCGTTCAGTCGCGGGAAGGCGACGTCGGGGGCGCCGATCTGCAGCGGCATGATCGCGTTCGCGAAGCCCGAGAAGCTCGGGGTGGCGAACATCAGCAGCATGATCGTGCCGTGCATGGTGAAGAACTGGTTGTAGGTCTCGTAGTTGAGGTACTGCAGACCCGGGGCGGCCAGCTCCAGACGCATCGCCAGCGCCAGGATGCCGCCGAACATGAAGAAGATCATCGAGGTGATCAGGTACATCTGACCCAGCAGCTTGTGGTCAGTGGTGGTCACCCAGTTCATCACCCGGGATCCGAGGCGGTGCCTCGGCTCGGTGTCCGAGACCAGCTCGGCAGTGCGTTCGACCGTGGTCATCAGTTACCCTCCGCCTGCTCAGCGCGCTTGTTGGTGGGAACGTCAGCGGTCTGCGGGCCGTGCGCGGTACCGGTCTGGCCCTTGGCCGCCAGCTCCTGCAGATACTGCTCGTATTCCTCGGCGGTCACGACCTCCACGTTGAAGATCATCGCCGAGTGGTAGGTGCCGCACAGTTCGGCGCACTTACCGGCGAACGTGCCCACCTCGGTGGGGGTCACGTCGAAGTAGTTGGCCCGCCCCGGGATCACGTCCAGCTTGTAGTGGAAGGCCGGGATCCAGAAGGAGTGGATCACGTCGGGGGAGCTCAGGTTGAACCGCACCGATTCGTTCACCGGGAGCACCAGGGTGGGCACCTTCTCGATGGTGCCGGCTTCCCAGACGTCCTCGGCGTCCACATCGGGGTTGTCACCCTCGCGGTAGTTGAAGGTCCACGACCACTTCTGACCGACGACGTCGATCACGTGATCGGGGTTCTCCTCCTCACGGGTGATCTCGTTCTGGGAGAGAACGGTGAAGTAGAACAACACTCCGATGATCAGGAAGGGCACCAGCGTGTAGAAGATCTCCAGCGGCAGGTGGTACCGCGTCTGACGCGGCACCTCGTCGTCGTGCCGGCGGCGGTAACGGATCACGGCCCAGAACATCAGGGCCCACATGATGACGCCGACGGCCAGTGCAGCCACCCAGGCGCCGATCCACAGGTTGCCCATGTGCGGGGCGCGGTCACTCGCCGAGCCCGGCAAACCGAACCAGTGTTCCGGATTGTCGCTGGAACAGCCCGCCAATACCAACGGCGTGGCTGCTGCCGCGGTCAGTGCGATGACTCGCGACCGCGTCCACTTGCCTCTCAGACCCACGTCATGCCCTTCCGGTGTCGAGCCGCGCGACGTAACTCGCCCGCGCCGCTATTCGGGGCCACACTAACGTAAAAATCCCCCGCCGTCGCCCGCCCCACCGCGACGTGGGAACACGCGATCTTCCTACGGCCCGTAGTAAGACGACGATCCCCCGTCGCCACGCGGGGGACGGGGGATCGAGGGGTGAAATACTAATGCGCCGATCAGTGGAACGAATCGCCGCACGCGCACGATCCGGTGGCGTTGGGGTTGTCGATGGTGAACCCCTGCTGCTCGATCGAATCCTTGAAATCGATGGTGGCGCCGGTGAGGTACGGGGCACTCATCCGGTCGGTGACAACCGACACACCGTCGAAGTCGGAGGTGATGTCGCCCTCTAGGGAGCGCTCGTCGAAGAACAACTGGTAGCGCAGGCCGGAGCAGCCACCCGGCTGGACGGCGATCCGCAGCGCCAGGTCGTCGCGACCCTCGGCGTCGAGCAGGGCCTTCACCTTGGCGGCGGCGCCATCGGTCAACAGAACGCCCGATGCCTGGTCCTGAACGGTCATGAAGCTCTCCATATCGTTGGGGAACGCGTGTGTGTATCGGTATTTTGCAACAGTCTACGAGCAGAATTCATTCCGACCAAGCGGACGAGATCACCGCAGGTCCGCCGCCGCGGTGTGCGCCGGGTCGACCTCCTCGCCGGGGCGCACGGGCCCCGGGGGAGTGCCGTCACCGAAGGGGTGGCCGCCCAGTTCCTCACGGTGGTGGGGATCCAGCCAGTTCGCCAGGTTCGGGCCGGTCGGAATGATCCGGGTCGGATTGATGTCGGTGTGCACCACGTAGTAGTGCGCCTTGATCTGGTCGAAGTCGACGGTGTCACCGAAACCGGGGGTTTGATACAGGTCGCGGGCGTAGGCCCACAGGGCCGGCATCTCGGCCAGCCGCTGCCGGTTGCACTTGAAATGGCCGTGGTAGACCGGATCGAAACGCACCAGGGTGGTGAACAACCGGACGTCCGCCTCGGTGATCGTGTCACCGATCAGGTACCGCTGGGTGCTGAGTCGCTCCTCCAGCCAGTCCAGGGCCGTCCAGAGCCTCTCGTAGGCTTCCTCGTAACGTTCCTGGGAGCCGGCGAAGCCGCAACGGTAGACGCCGTTGTTGACCTCGGTGAACACCCGCTGCATCACCTCCTCCTGCTCGTCGGCGTGCTCGGCCGGCCACAGGTCGGGGGCGCCGTCCCGGTGGAAGGCGGTCCATTCGGAGGAGAAGTCGCGGGTGATCCGATCGAAATCGTTGGTCACCAGCTTGCCGGTGGTGATGTCGACCATCGCCGGGACGGTGATCCCGCGGGGGTACTCCGGATCCAGGGCGAAGTACGCCTCCTGCAGCCGCTCGTACCCCAACACCGGGTCGCGGCCACCCTCGTCGAGGTCGAAGGTCCAGGACCGCTTGTCGTGGGTCGGGCCCGGGGTGCCCAGCGAGAAGGCGTCCTCCAATCCGAGCAGGCGCCGCACGATGATCGCCCGGTTCGCCCAGGGGCAGGCCCGGGCGGCGATCAGCCGGTAGCGGCCGGCCTCGACGCCGAACCCGTCACGACCATCGGCGGTGATCCGGGTGGTCACGTAATTCATGTCCCGGTTGTATTCCTGACCGGAGGTCACATAGCTGCCATCGGTGCTGTGTTCATCGGAAGTACTCACGAGACCGAGCGTACGCGGCAGCGGAAACGCCACAGCGGGACGCCCCGGATGGGACGCCCCGCTGTGAGCAGGTGTGGCTGCGACGTGGATCAGTGTCCGGTGGTCACCGAGTTCTGATCGTCGTCGTGGTGGTCGTGATCGTGGTGGCTCTTCGCCTCCTCGATCTC
>JAAYAO010000094.1 GCA_012719335.1 Propionibacterium sp.
CCGGCCTTCGCGATCCGCGCGGTGCTCGCCGCGACCCTCACCCCGAACTGGGGCCTGTACTCCGGCTACGAACTGTTCGAGAACGTGCCGGTGCGCGAGCGCAGCGAGGAGTACCTCGATTCGGAGAAGTACCAGATCCGCCCGCGCGACTTCGGCGCCGAACCGAACCTGGTCGAGTTCCTGACCACCCTGAACCGGATCCGCCGCGAGCACCCCGCCCTGCAGCAGTTGCGGCAGACGGTCTTCCACCACGCCCCGCACCACGCGGTGACCGCGTACTCCCGCCACGACGGCGACGACACGGTGATCGTGATCTGCAGCATGGATCCGCACAACACCGTGGAATCGGACGTCTACTTCGACCTGGCCGCGATGGGGCTGCCGTCCGATGCCGCCCTGCACGTGGTCGACGAACTCGACGGCGAGGAGTACACCTGGGGTGCCCGGGCCTGGGTGCGGTTGACCCCGCTGCGTCCGGCACACATCGTGCGGGTTCGCACCGACCGCTGATCGTGGCGCGCCGCAGCGAAGCCGAAGAGGTTCGGGCCTGGGTGCCCGGCATGCTCGACAGTGCCCGCTGGTTCGGCGGCAAGGGCCGCGGCGGCCGGGTGGTGGACGTTCGGCTGTTGACCACCTGGGTCGATTCCTTCGAGCCGGTGCGCAGTTGGCTGGTCGAGATCGTTTACCCCGCCGACGAGGTCGAGCACTACCAGGTGGTGGTCGAACACACCGTCGACGGGCCCCGGGAACCGTCCGCATCGGGTTGGCAGCATCTGTGGACCTCGGTGGCCCATGACCTGCGCGGCACCCCGCGGCTGGACGAGGAGGTGCCGGGTTGGGCCGATCTGCCCGCCCGGGTGCTGACCGGGGAACAGTCCAACACCTCGCTGCTGATCGGCGACGCACTGATCGTGAAACTGTTCCGGCCGCTGGAGCGCGGTCAGTCGGTGGAGTCGGAGATGGCCGATCTGCTCGACGGCGACCCGATGGTGGCCCGCAACTACGCCACGGTCGGTATCGACCCGGGTGACCCGCGGTTCGGGCCGGTGGAGTTGTTGACCGTGGCCCAGCAGTTCGCCGGGGCCGAGGACGGCTGGGAGTTGGCCCTCGCCCGGGCCGGCGCCAACGACGACTTCACCCCCGAGGCGGAGGCCCTGGGGGTGGCCCTGCGCCGGGTGCACCGCACCCTGGCCGAACGGGCGCACACCACGCACACCCCGGGCACCACGATCGCGGAGGGAATGCTCGCCCGGCTCGATGCCGCGGTGGTCGAGGTGCCCGATCTGGCGCCGCTGGCGCCGGCGATCCGCGAGGCCTTCGAGCAGTTGGCCGGTCGGCACCTGGTCGTACAGCGGGTGCACGGTGACTTTCATCTGGGCCAGACCCTGCGGGTGGCTCCCGGCCACTGGCGGATCATCGATTTCGCCGGGGAACCGCTGAAATCCGCCGAGGAGCGGCGGGCCCCCGACTCGCCGCAGCGCGACGTGGCCGGAATGCTACGGTCATTTTGCTATGCCGGCCGAGTCGGACAGACTCGTGCTGCACCTTCGGGAGCCGGGTCGGCGTGGACCTCGGCCTGCCGGGAGGCATTTGTGAGTGGCTACCACTCGGGGGACGATTCCCCCACCGCCAGCGAGCGCGCAGTGTTGCGTGCCTATGAGCTCGACAAGGCCGTCTACGACGTCATCTACGAAACCCGCAACCGTCCGAGTTGGGTACCCCTTGCCCTGGGTGCCCTCACCGACTCGGTGCACAACTAAGGAGAACCCTCGATGGCACACGATTCCTCAGGAGGCCTGACCGGCTGGGACCTGGAAGGTTTCCACACCGGCGGAGACACCGAACTGTGGAAGCGGCTCGGCGCCCACGTGGTGACCATCCCCGACGGCAACGGCGGTGAGGTCACCGGCACCCGGTTCGCGGTGTGGGCACCCAACGCCAGGCGCGTCCAGTTGGCCGCGGACTTCAACGGGTGGGACGGCGGCTGGCACGAGATGCACCTGGTGCCCGGTTCGGGGGTGTGGGCGATCTTCGTCCCCGAGATCGGCGACGGGGCGATGTACAAGTTCAAGATCCTGGGGGCGGACGACCGGTGGGTGGATCGGGTCGACCCGATGGCGTCCTTCGCCGAGCAGGCACCGGGCAACGCGTCCATCGTCTACACCAGCCGCTACGCCTGGAGCGACGACGAGTGGTTGGCCAAGCGGGCCGCGTCCAAGCCGCATCAGGAGCCGATGAGCATCTACGAGGTGCACCTGCCGTCCTGGCGGCCGGGCAAGAGCTATCGCGAACTGGCCGATGAGCTGGTCGAGTACGTCACCTGGCAGGGCTACACCCATGTCGAGTTCATGCCGCTGGCCGAACATCCCTTCCTGCCGTCGTGGGGCTACCAGGTCACCAACTACTTCGCCCCGACCTCCCGGATGGGCAAGCCCGACGACCTCCGGTACCTGATCGACCGGCTGCACCAGGCCGGGATCGGTGTCTACATGGACTGGGTGCCCGGGCACTTCCCCAAGGACGAGTGGGCGCTGGGCCGGTTCGACGGCACCGCCCTGTACGAGCACGCCGACCCCCGCCAGGGCGAGCACCAGGACTGGGGCACCTACATCTTCAACTACGGGCGCAACGAGGTGAAGAGCTTCCTGATCTCGAACGCCCTGTACTGGATCAGCGAGTTCCACGTCGACGGTCTGCGGGTCGACGCGGTTGCCTCGATGCTGTACCTGGATTACTCCCGCGAGGACGGTCAGTGGGTGCCGAACCAGTACGGCGGCCGGGAGAACCTCGAGGCGATGGACTTCCTGCGGTACGTCAACAAGCACCTCTACGAGCGCGAACCCGGCGTGATCATGGTCGCGGAGGAATCCACCTCCTGGCCCGGCGTCACCAAGCCGGTGCACCACGACGGCCTGGGCTTCGGGTTCAAGTGGAACATGGGCTGGATGAACGACACCCTCTCGTACCTGGCGCACGAGCCGGTGCACCTGCAGTACCACCACAACGAGGTCACCTTCTCGATGGTGTACGCCTACTCGGAGAACTTCATCCTGCCGATCAGCCACGACGAGGTCGTGCACGGCAAGGGCTCGATGGTGAACAAGGTGCCCGGGGACGACTGGCAGAAGTTCGCCACCCTGCGCGCCTTCTACGCCTACATGTGGTCGCACCCGGGCAAGAAGCTGATCTTCCAGGGCTGTGAGTTCGGGCAGCGCTCGGAGTTCAACGAATCGGCCGGCCCCGAATGGTGGGTCTCGGGGATGGAGATGCACGGTGGCCTGCAGCGGCTGTTCCGCGATCTCAACGGTGTCTACCGGGCCCACCCGGCGATGTGGGAGCTGGACACCAACCCCGCCGGTTTCCGGTGGATCGACGCCGACGACGCCCAGCGCAACACCTACAGCTACCTGCGCGCCGATGAGGCCGGCAACCAGGTCGCGGTGGTGGTGAACTTCTCCCCCGTGCCGCTGGAATCACACCGGATCGGACTGCCCCGCGAAGGGGTGTGGCGCGAGATCCTGAACACCGACTCCCAGGCCTACGACGGCACCGGCCAGTTCGGCAACCTCGGCCAGGTCGAGGCCGTCGCGATACCGCACAACAACCTGCCGGCCAGTGCCCAGGTCGTCGTGCCGCCGCTCGGCGCGGTCTGGTTGGCGATGGACGCCTGACCCCTCTCGCCGGTTCAGCCGCCGAACGGTCCCGCTACGGCGGTTCAGCCGCCGAATAGTCCCGCTTCGCTGGTTGAGTCGCCGAACGGCCCCCTACGCTGGGGGAGCCGCCGAACGGCCCCCTACGCTGGTTGAGCCGCCGCGCAGCGGCGCGTCGAAACCCCGTCGACCTCGGCTCAGAACAGGGCCGAGGTCAACGCGCGGCGGGCCTTGATCACCCGCGGGTCGGCATTGCCGAGGGTGGTGAACAGTTCCAGCAGCCGCACCCGGGCGGTTTCGCGCTCCTCGTCGCGGCGGGCCCGGATCACGTCCAGCAGCCGGTTGAAGGCCGCCTCGGCGTCACCCCGGGCGAAGTCCAGGTCGGCGGCGTCGAGGTTGGCCGCCAGGTCGGACGGATCGTCGGTCAACCGTTGGGTGATGTCGGCCGGGTCCAGGGTGGCGGCGCGGGCCAACAGCCCGGCCTGAGCGGCTCCGGCGATCGCCTCGGTGTCGTTGGGGTTGGCCTTCACCAGCTTGTCGAACTCCTCGCGGGCGGCGGCGAAGTCACCCCGCTCCAGGGCCTCGTCGGCAGCGGCGAACCGCGGATCCGGGGCGGCCTCGGCCTCGCCCTCACCCTCGGTCGGCGCGGCGGCGACCGGCTCGGCGCGTCCCACGATGCCGTTGGCCACCGCCGCCTGCATCACCTGCTCGATCAGCTCCACCAACTGGGCCCGCGGGGTGGGCCCCTGGGCCAGTGGAATCATCTGGCCACCGATCACCGCGGCCAGGGTGGGCACCCCCTGCACCTGCAGGGCCTGGGCGATCTGCGGCTGCTCGTCCACATTGGCCCGGGCCAGCAACCAGCGGCCCTGACCCTCGGCGGCCAGGGCGGCCAGGTCGGCACTGAACGCCTCCGCATTGGCCCGCGGCGACCACAGTTCGACCAGCACCGGGTGTTGCAGCGACTTGCGCATCACGTCCTCGAACGTCTGCACCGTCACGTCGACCACATAGCCACCCCCGGCGGAGCCGCCGCCCTGCCCGGGCGCGGGAGCCTGGGCCTTCAACGCGGAAAGGTCGACCGCTCCGGGGCGGCTGAAGTTCGACGAGGTCATATCAAGGAGCTCCTTCTCGACTCTGGACGCTCCCGAGCGTACCGGGGTTCGCCCGGTCGATCATCCCGCCCGCGCCCGGTTCGGGCCGCAACCGTCGACCCGGCGACAGGCCGGTGATCCGGATTCGGCATGATGAACCCATGGCCCACGAACGCGCTGGTCAGCCAGCACTCCCCGAAGATCTGATCGATGTGGACGCCGTGCTCGGCGCCTATCACGACATCACCCCCGATCCGGACAACCCCGACCAACAGGTCGTGTTCGGCACCTCGGGGCACCGCGGTTCCAGCTTGGACGGAGCCTTCAACGACTTGCACATCGCCGCCACCACCCAGGCGATCGTCGAGTATCGGGCGAGTGAGGGAGTGACCGGGCCGTTGTTCATCGGCAAGGACACCCACGCCCTGTCCCTGCCGGCCTGGCAGACCGCCCTTGAGGTGTTGCAGGCCAATGGGGTGGACGTGCGCGCCGAACGCGCCGACGAGTACACCCCGACCCCGGCGGTGTCGCGGGCGATCGTGCGGTACAACGCCGAGAACTCCGGGCCGCGGGCCGACGGCATCGTGGTCACCCCCTCGCACAACCCGCCGCGCGACGGCGGCTTCAAGTACAACCCGCC
>JAAYAO010000095.1 GCA_012719335.1 Propionibacterium sp.
CGTTTCGGCTCCGGCCAGCCGTTGTTGAACTGGGTCGGGTCCGACACACTGGCCGCCCGTAGCGTACTGACGCCCCGGAAGACGTGCTGCCAATCGGGCTGGAAACCGGTGAAGGTCACCACGGCCTGCCGTTCGTCGTCGCCCTGCTCGACCTTCTCGATCACCGAGAAGCGAGTGTCGGCACAGGAGAATCCCTCGCTGTCACCCCCGCAGGCCTGCACGGTGGCGGCGATGTCCTGCCAGGTGATGGGGCTGCCGTCACCCCAGACCGCCTCGGGGTTGAGGGTGATGGTGGCCACGGTGGGGTCGCCGGAGGCCTCGGCCGACACGACATAGTCGGGATTCGGGGTGGCGACGCCGGCCTCGTCGTAATCGAAGAAGTTCGGCAGGTACGGCAGGGTGTGGGTGCCGGGGATCGACGAACCGGCGTGTAGCGGGTTGAAGGTCTGCCCCATCGAGGCCACCGCGATCCGCAACTCGCCACCGGAGGAGACCTCCTCGCGGGGCATCGCGTTGATGGACTGATGTACCAGCGGGGTGCGGTCCTGCTCCTCGCTGCCGTCATCGGTGCAGGCGCTCAGCGCCAACAGCGACCCCAGGAGCGGTACCAGCCATCGTCGAGCCTTCACGAATTGCCCCTCCCGTACTTCGTCACCACGTGTGAACTCTAGTGGACGGGTGCGCGCCGGTCGGCCTCAGATCCACGAACGCAGCCACATCCGTTGCAACCAGGCCGAACGGGGTAACACCTCATCGGTGTAAACGGGATAGAAGAACGCAAAGTTCACCATGATCAGCGCAACCACCACCCCGACCGCGATGGCACCGGTCTGTCGGCGCAATCCCGGCTCGGGCGGACCGAGCAGTTGGCCCAGTACCAGCGACAGGGCGATCACCAGGAACGGCACGAGGCAGATCGCGTAGAAGTAGAACAGCGGCCGGTCGGTGTACTGGAACCAGGGCAGCCAGGTGCTCGCCACCCCCACCACCGGAACGCCGAACCGCCAGTCGCGGGCGCCGACCCACCACACCACCGCCAGTACCAGGGCGGCGGTGGCCAGCCACCACAGCAACGGCGTGCCCAACCCGGTGATCACCGACAGGCACTTCTCCGCCTCGGGCGGGCAGCCATTCGTGCCGGGTTGGATGTCGTTGACCGCGTCGATGCCGATCGGACGGGCCAGCACCAGCCAGCCGGCCGGGTGCGCGGAGTAGGTGTGGGTGGCCTGGTTGATGAAGTCGCCGGTGTGGAAGGCGTAGATCTCGCGTTGATATTCCAGCCACGAGGCCAACGGGGCGGGAAACAGTCGGGCGAGCAGCGACTCGGGATTCTCCACCGCCCATTGCCGTTTCCAGCCACCCGAGGTGGCGAACCAGCCGGCCCAGGACGCCACGTACAGGCTCACCGCCACCACCACGGTCTGGAAGAAGGCCGCGATCCCGTCCTGAATCACCCGCAGCACGGGGTTCGCGGTGCTGCCGGCCACCCGCCGCATGCCGTGGTCCCAGGCCAGGCTGAGCACCGCGAAGGCGGCCAGCACGTACAACGAGTTCCACTTGGTGCCGATCGCCAACCCGAACATCACCCCGGCCAGCAACCGCCAGGGACGCCACCAGCGCACCGGGCCCACCGCCGGGCCGAGGGCCGTCCGGCCGATGCTCTGCAGATGGTCGGCCAACCGGCCGCGGGCATGGTCGCGGTCGACCACCAGCGCCGCCACCGCCGCCAGCAGGAAGAACGCCTGGAAGATGTCCAGCAGGGCGATCCGGCTCATCACGAAGGCCAGCCCGTCGACGGTGAGCAGGACGCCGGCGATCGCGCCGATCAGGTTCGATCGGGACAGCCGGATGGTCAGCCGGATCACCATGAACACCAGCAGGGTGCCGAACACCAGCGGCATGAACCGCCACCCGAAGGGCGTCATACCGAACATCGCCTCCCCGGCGGCGATCAGCCATTTGCCGACCGGTGGGTGCACGATGAAGGCCGCGGTGTCCTGCCACACCTCGGTGTTGCCGGCGATGATCCGCTCGTTGGCGTCCTCCGGCCAGGATCGCTCGTACCCGAAGTGCAGCAGCGACCAGGCGTCCTTGGCGTAGTAGGTCTCGTCGAAGACCAGTTTGTTCGGGGTGCCGAGATTCACCAGCCGCAGCCCGAAGGCGGCGACGGTCAGCACCACGGTGATCACCCAACCGACCAGCACCGGGGGCAACTGGGGCCGCAGCCGGGCGATCGCATCCTCGGTGCCGCCGCGCAGATAGGTGTGCGGTTGGCGGGCGTGACGCGACATCGCCCGGGTGGCCGGCAAGCCCGGCAGCCGGGCCGCTGTGGGCAGCCCGAACCTGCGCTGCGGTGCCGGCGATGTCGTTGTCACGGGCACATCGTAGGCGTTGGGGGCTACCGTTGGCCGGGTGAGCGACGGAGTGCTGGTGTTGGCGGGCAGCCCGATCGGCGATGTGGCTGATGCCACCCCGGCCCTGGCCCGCGAGTTGACCGACGCCGATGTGATCGCCGCCGAGGACACCCGGCGGCTGCACCGGCTGGTGCAGCGGCTCGGCGTGACCACCGAAGCCAGGGTGGTGTCCTACTTCGAGGGCAATGAAGCGGCCCGCACCGAGGCGCTGGCCGCCGATCTGGCCGACGGGCTGCGGGTGCTGGTGATCACCGACGCCGGGATGCCCTCGGTGTCCGACCCCGGCTATCGGCTGGTGCGCGCGGCGATCGAGCAGGGGGCCCGGGTGACCGCGGTGCCCGGCCCCTCGGCGGTGCTGACCGCGCTGGCGGTGTCCGGCCTGCCGGTCGACCGGTTCTGTTTCGAGGGGTTCCTGCCGCGCAAGGGCGGGGAGCGGCGTCGGCGACTGGCCGGGCTGCGCACCGAGGAACGCACCATGGTCTTCTTCGAGGCCCCGCACCGGCTGGCCGATTTTCTCGGTGACGCCGCCGAGGCCCTGGGTGCGGAGCGGCAGGGGGCGGTGTGCCGCGAACTCACCAAGACCTACGTGGAGGTGCGGCGCGGGACGCTGACCGAACTGCGCGACTGGGCCACCGATGGCGTGCGGGGTGAGATCACCGTGGTGATCGCCGGGGCCGTCGCGGTGCCGGTCGATCACGATGCGGCCGTCGCCCAGGTGCGGGCCCTGGTCGCCGACGGGATGCGGCTGAAGGAAGCCGTGGCCGAGGTGGCCGCCGCCACCGGCATCGCCCGCAACACCCTCTATCGCGATTCGCTGTAGCGACTACCGTGGCAGGGATGAAGGACACCCTGCCCACCGAACTGCCCGCCGCCCTGCCGGTCGAGGTGGTGGATTCACACACCCACCTCGACACCGTGCAGGCCTACACCGGCTGCCCCCCGGACGAGGCCATCGCCGCCGCGGCCGCGGTGGGGGTGACCCGACTGGCCCAGATCGGTTGCGATGTGGCCGGGTCGCGCTGGGCGGTCGAGCTGGCGCACCGGTACCCCGGGGTGGTGGCGACGGTCGCGCTGCATCCCAATGACGCCGCCCGTACCGCGGCCCGCTCCGCCGAGGCACTCACCGAGGCGCTGGCCGACATCGAAGCCCTGCTGGCCGACCCGCACAACGACGAGGTGCTGCGCGGGGTGGGGGAGACCGGGCTGGACTACTACCGCACCACCGAACCCGCGCTGCAGCGGGCGCAGCAGGAGTCCTTCGCCGCGCACATCGAGTTCGCCCACCGCTTCGCCCGCACCCTGGTGATCCACAACCGGAACTCCCACGACGACCTGCTCGCGGTGCTGGACGAGTGCACCGTGCCCGAGCGGGTGATCATGCACTGTTTCAGTGGTGACGCCGCGTTCGCCCGGCAATGCCTGGATCGGGGAGCCTGGCTGTCGTTCCCCGGCACCGTCACCTACAAGGCCAACCACGAACTGCGCGAGGCACTCGACGTGGTGCCGCTGGATCGGTTGCTGGTGGAGACCGACGCCCCCTTCCTCACCCCGGTGCCGCACCGGGGCTGGCCGAACGCGCCGGTGCTGGTGCCGCACACGGTCGAGTTCATCGCCGAACACCGGGGAGAGGGACTGGCCGAGGTCGCCGCCGCGTTGACCGCGAACGCCTTCGCCGCCTACGGCGGGGAGTGGCCGTCCAACGCAAGCTGAGAACGTCCTGAGAGACCGGTGAGGAAGGATTTGGATTCCCGAATCCGGTGGCGTTACCATTCCGTGACCGTTCCATCCAATACCTCGGGAGCCGGACTGTGCGTCGGAAGATCCTCACCGCGATTGTCGCCACCGTGACGGCGTTCGCCGTCGGCGGCACCATCGGTGTCTACCAAGCTCTGGACAAGACCGTCACCCTCACCATCGATGGTCGGCCGCAGCAGGTCAGCACCATGTCGCGCTCGGTCGGGGCACTGCTGGAGGAGCAGGGCATCGAACCGGGTGAACACGACGTGGTCGCACCCGCCGTCGACACCCCGCTCAACGACGGCACCCGGATTTCGGTGCGCTACGGCCGAGAGGTGACCATCACCCTGGACGGCCGCACCGCCACCCACTGGACCACCGGCACCTCGGTCGGTGAGGTGCTCGACATCCTCCAGATCAAGTCCGCCGGGGCCGACATGTCCGCCTCCCGGTCGCGTGCGGTGGGCCGCGAGGGCTTCGAGTTGACCGTCGACACCGCCAAGTCGATCACCGTGATCCTCGGCGGGGAGACCAAGCAGTGGGAGACCACCGCGACCACCGTCGGTGCAGCGATCGAGGACCTCGGCCTGGACGTCGACGGCGATGACATCGTGCGTCCGAGCACGGTCACCGCGATCGCCGACGGCAGCACCATCAAGGTCGTCAAGGTCGATGTGTCCAACGAGACCAAGACCGAGGCGATTCCGTTCAAGACCGTCGAGAAGCAGGACGCCGAACTCGAGCGTGGCACCACCAAGGTGGCCCAGCGCGGCAAGCAGGGCGAGAAGACGATCACCTACAAGGTGGTCAAGCACGACGACGAGATCTACGCCCGCAGCGTCGCCAAGGAAGAGGTCACCACGAAGCCGGTCGACAAGGTCGTCCGGGTGGGTACCCGCAAGCCGGCGCCGAAGCCCGCCCCGTCCACCTCCTCCGGCTCGTCCTCGGGCGGCGGCAGCAGCAGTGCACCGCCGGTCGCCGGCGGATCGGTCTGGGACCGGCTGGCCCAGTGCGAGTCCGGCGGCAACTGGTCGATCAACACCGGCAACGGCTACTACGGCGGCCTGCAGTTCAGCGCCTCCTCGTGGCGCGCGGTGGGTGGCACCGGTCTGCCGCACCAGCACTCCCGTGAGGAGCAGATCCGCCGCGCCGAGATCCTGAAGTCCAAGCAGGGCTGGGGCGCCTGGCCGGCCTGCACCCGCAAGCTCGGGCTCCGCTGACCACCTCGTCGGGAGGCGGGCTGCTGGACCCGACCACGGTTCGCCGGCTCGCTTCCGAGCTCGATCTGCGCCCCACCAAACAGCGGGGCCAGAACTTCGTCACCGACGCGAACACCGTGCGCCGGCTCGTCGGGTTGGCCGCGTTGACCCCCGAGGACGTGGTGCTCGAGGTCGGGCCCGGGCTCGGCTCCCTCACCCTCGGCCTGCTCGAGGTGGCGACCCACGTCACCTGCATCGAGATCGAACCGGCCCTGGCCCGGCGCCTGCCGCGCACCGTCGCCGAACGGCTGCCCGGAGCCGAGCAGCGGCTGACCGTGATCGAGGACGATGCCCTGCGGGTCGACCGGATCCCCGGCCCGGCACCGACCGCCATCGTGGCGAACCTGCCCTACAACGTGGCCGTGCCCGTCCTGCTTCACCTGTTCTCGATCATCGACAGTTGGCGCACCGGCCTGGTGATGGTGCAATCGGAGGTCGCCGACCGACTGGTCGCCGGGCCCGGATCGCGCACCTACGGGGTGCCGTCGGTGAAAACCGCGTGGTACGCCGAGGCCACCCGCTCGGGCCAGGTCGGGCCCAATGTGTTCTGGCCGGTGCCGCGGGTCGACTCGGGGCTGGTGCGGTTGCGTCGGCAGGACCCACCCCCCACCTCGGCCGACCGCCGGCAGGTGTTCGCCGTGATCGACGCCGCCTTCGCCCAACGCCGCAAAATGCTCCGCTCCGCCCTGGCCGGCCTGGCCGGCTCGGCCGCAGCAGCCGCCGACGCCCTCACCGCGGCCGGGGTGGATCCCCAAGCCCGCGGGGAATCGCTGACCATCACCGACTTCGCCCGGATCGCCGAACACCTGCCCGACGGGGGCGGGTCGGGGCCGCGCGGGTCACTGGCCTAACCTTCGTGTCTGTGGAAGCACACGACGACAGCGCCGTGATTCGGGTTCGCGTTCCGGCCAAACTGAACGTTGCCCTGCACGTGGGGCCACTGGACGACAACGGCTATCACCCCCTGAACACGGTCTTCCAAGCGGTGTCGCTCTACGACGAGATCACTGCCACCGCACTGCCCGACGGGGACGTGCAGGTGCGCACCGCCGACGCCGAGTGGCTCGACGGCCCCGACCACCTCGCGGTGCGGGCGGCCCGGCTGCTGCAACAACGCCACGGCATCACCGACGGGTGTCGGTTGACGGTGCGCAAGACGATTCCGGTGGCCGGCGGCATGGCGGGCGGGTCGGCCGACGCGGCCGGCGCCCTGGTCGCCTGCGCCAAGCTGTGGGGGCTCGACCCCGACCCCGAGGACCTCACCCGGCTGGCGGCCGAACTGGGCAGTGATGTGCCCTTCAGCCTGCTGGGCGGGGTCGCGATCGGCACCGGCCGCGGTGACCAACTGGTGCCGCTGCTGGTGCGCGGCACCCTGTGGTGGGTGCTGGTCTTCGACGAGGCCGGCCTGTCCACCCCGCAGGTCTACCGCCGCTTCGACGAACTGCGCGAGGGGGGTCTCGGCCCCCGCGAACTGAACGAGATCGACGCCGAACTGCTGCGGGCGCTGGCCGCCGGGGATGCCGAAGCCCTGGCGCCGTTGTTGGTCAACGATTTGGCCCGGGCCGCGGTCGATCTGCACCCGCCGTTGGCCCGAACCCTGGAGGCCGGACGGGAGGCCGGGGCCTTGGCCGGGTTGGTCAGTGGCTCGGGCCCCACCTGCGCGTTCCTGGCCCGGGACGAGTCCGACGCGATCGACATCTCGAACCGGCTCGCCGCCACCGGACGGGTGGTGCGGCGGGTGGCCGGCCCGGTGCCCGGGGCCCGGCCGTTGAGCTGAGCGGTCAGTCGAAGGCCGCGGACAGCCGGCGCAGCAGGGCGGCCAGCTCTTGGCGGTCGGCGGTGTCCAGCCCGGCCAGGATTTCCTCCTCGGCGGTGACCAGCGCATCCAGGGCGCCGTCCACCACGAGTCGTCCCTGCTCGGTCATCGCCACCAGCACGCCGCGCCGGTCGGACGGATCGGGTAGTCGTTCGACCAGACCACGTTCGGTGAGCCGGTCGACCCGGGTCGTCATCGTCCCGCTGGTGACCATCGTTTCGCGCAGCAGTTGGCCCGGGGTCAACCGGTAGGGGTGCCCGCTGCGGCGCAGTGCGGCCAGCACGTCGAACTCCCAGCCGGTCACCCCGTGATCGGTGAAGGCCGACTGGCGGGCGCGGTCGAGCAGCACCGCGATCCGGGTGATGCGGCTGAAGATCAGCAGGGGTTTGGTGTTCAGGTCCGGGCGTTCGCGCACCCAGTCCGCCACGAGCGCATCCACCTCGTCCGTGGTGTGCGGGCTCGTCGTCATGGGGCGCATTCTATCGAGCGGAGCGACTTTCGTGGTGCGGGGGCAGCAAGCGCGGATCGTGTTCCAGGTTGCCCAGGCCGTTCCAGGCCAGGTTCACCAACTGGGCGGCCACCTCGTCCTGCTTGGGTTGTTTCTCGCCCAGCCACCACTGTGCGGTGTAGGCCACCATGCCGACCAGCATCTGGGAGTACATCCGGGCGAGTTTCGGGTCGTACTTGCGGGCCTTGAATGCCGCCACCAACAGGTCTTCGACCCGTGAGGCCACATCACCCAGAATCGTGGTCAGCGAGGTGCCGGTGGTGCCCGGGGCGGTGTCGCGGGCCAGGATCGCGAACCCGTCCGGGGTGGTGGCGACGTAGTCGAGCATCGCCACCGTGCCCGCCTGCACCAGCCCGCGCATCGAGGTCGGCTGGGTGAGGGCGGTGCGGATCGCGTCCAGCAGGGTGCGCACCTCGCGGTCGATGATCACCGCGTAGAGGCCCTCCTTGCCGCCGAAGTGCTCGTAGACCACCGGTTTGCTCACCTTCGCCGCGGCCGCGATCTCCTCGACCGTGGCCCCCTCGAACCCTCGTTCGGCGAACACCCGACGCCCCACCGTGATCAACTGCTCACGGCGTTCCGCCCCCGTCATCCTGGTGCGGCGACTCTTCTCGCTGGCCATGGGTCGAGTCTGCCAGCACCGACGGCCCGGGGTGCGCCCCAGTACCATGAGGTCATGACCGGGGCAGTGCAGGACGAGCGGGTGCTCTCGTTGGCGATGCTGCGTGACATGGCGCCGGCGATCAAGGCCACCGCGCGGCAACACCGCAGCACCGGACGCATCGGGGTTTACGGATCCATCGCCCGCGGGGAGGCAACCCCCGACTCCGACATCGACTTCTTGATCGAGTTCGAGGAGGACGCCTCGCTGTTCGATCTGGTGGCCCTGCAAACGGCCCTGGCAGAGCTGATCGGCAAGCCCGTCGATGTGCTCTCCGCAGCCGCCGAAGGACGAGCCGCCGATCACGCCCGGACGCAGTCGGTGCCACTGTGACGAAGGATCGGCCCTCGCGCGATGAGATTGCTGCCGCGTTGGCCGAGGTCACCGAACAAGCGCACTATCTGAAGGAATGCGGCAGCGAGCGTTTCCGCGCCAATGACATCGA
>JAAYAO010000096.1 GCA_012719335.1 Propionibacterium sp.
GACAAGGACGCCCTGGTACGCATTCTGGTCGAGCCGAAGAACGCGCTGATCAAGCAGTTCCGCAAGCTGTTCGAACTCGACGGCGTCGACCTGGTGTTCGCCGACGACGCGGTCGATGCGATCGCCGACCTGGCGCTGGTCCGCGGCACCGGGGCACGGGGGCTGCGCGCGATCCTCGAAGAGGCGCTGTTGGACGTGATGTACGACGTGCCCAGCGATGAGGAGATCGTCCAGGTGGTGATCACCGGGGCCACCGTCAACGAGGGTGAAGCCCCGCAACTGGTCACCCGGCAGCAACTCGCCAAGCGCGAGAAGAGCGCCTGACCGGTACGCGCACCCCACCCGAGCGACCGTGGTGAGCGCGCCTCGCGACGTTGCCGCGGCTGAGGCACAATGAGGCCCATGAGCGAACTCGCGCGCAACGGCGGCACCCCGACCAGTTGGAGTGCGTTCACCGCCGACCCCCGCAAGGCCAAGAACCTCGAACTGCGCGCTTCGGACAAGGACCGCAACGTGGTCACCGAGATCCTGGCCGACGCCTTCGCCGAGGGCCGGCTCGACCCCGAGGAATACCAAACCCGGCTCGACCGGGCGCTGACCCTGCGCACCTTGGGGGAGATCACCCCGCTGGTGCAGGACGTGTGGTTGGTCGGCCGACCGACCGGTAAACAGGCCGCCCCGCGCAGCAAGGCGGAGAAGGGCTTCGACATCGCGATCGGGGCCGGCCTCGGGTCATGGTTGCTGGTCGCGGTCATCACCAACATCATCTGGCTGGCCACCTCGATCGGCGGCGGCTTCTACTACTACTGGCCGATCTGGCCGATGCTCGGCGTCGGTATCGGGGTGGTGGCGGCCCTGATCGGCCGTTGGCAGAGTGGCGCCCAGAAGCGGCTGGCCGCCGACGACCGCCGACGCGAACTCGAATCCTGAGCCCCGTCCCGCCGCGTCCTGCCTGCGCACGAGGAACCGGCCTGGTCCAGGCTGGGGTGAGTCCGGCACGGAGCCGGCCGACACCCCGGGTGAGCCGAGGGTGGTCGTCCGTCGACAGTTCCTCGGCCCTAGGATGAACTCGTCGGGCCCGTGAGCCGAGCAGATCGGCCGGCCCGGTGATGGGGAGGGCCAGTGAGCGGAAACGAAGCCCGAGCGCTGGGCAGCAAGTACCGCCTCGAGAGCCGCATCGGCCGCGGGGGCATGGGTGAGGTGTGGCGTGGCCGCGACAACGCCGGTAACCCGCTGGCCTTCAAACTGCTGTTGCCCCAGTTCGCCGAGGACCGCGAGGTGGTGTCGCGGTTCATCGCCGAACGGCACCTGTTGACCAGCGTGCGGCATCCGCATGTGGTCGAGTTCCACGACCTGGTGATCGAAGGCGCCACGCTGGCGATCGTGATGGAGCTCGTCAACGGCAGCGACCTGCGCCAGTACATCCGGCAGCAGGGCACCCTGGCGCCGGCCGAGGCCTGCCGACTCGGCGCCCAACTCGCCCGCGGCCTCGAGGCCCTGCACACCGCCCGGATCATGCACCGGGACGTGAAACCGGAGAACACCCTGCTGGATCTCTCCGGGCCGCAGCCCCGGGTGAAACTCACCGACTTCGGGGTCGCCCGCCTCGCCGAGGACGGGCCGGGCGGCACCCAACACACCGCCCTGGCCGGCACCCCGCGGTACATGGCCCCCGAACTGCTCCACGGGCAACTGCCCACACCGCAAACCGACCTGTACTCCTTCGGCATCGTGCTCTACGAAATGCTCGGCGGGGTGACCCCCTTCGCCGGGATGAGCACCGCCGCGATGGTGGGTGCGCACCTCAACTTCAACCCGGGGTACCTGCCCGGCCTGGACGACCGGCTGTGGCAACTGATTCTTCAGTTGATGGAGAAGGATCCGGCCGGACGCCCCGCCGATGCGGGCATGGTGGCCGGCTACCTGGAGCACCTGGCACCCCAGTTGCGCGGGATGCCGGGGTTGCCACCGCAGCAGCACGCCCCCGATCCCGTCCCGGTGGCGGAGACCGAAACCCGGATCCGTCCGGTGGCCGACGCCGGCCCCCGACCCGGTGTACCGGGCCCGCAGGGCGCGCTGTTCGGCCCGGGCGACACCCGGCAGCTGCCCCAGCCCCCCGGCCCACCGCCCGGACACGCCGCGATGTACCCGCCGGGCCCGCCGATGGCACCGGCTCCGGGGCGTCCCCCGGTCGGGCCGATGGGGGCTCCGCCGGCACCCCGGAAACGCCGCGCCCCACTGGTGATCGGCATCGTCGCCGGGCTGGTGCTGGTGCTGGGCGGCCTGGGCGCCTTCCTGTTCCTCACCCGCCCGTGGAGCGGGGACGACGTCGTCGCCACACCGATGCACAGCCCGGCGGAAACCCCGACCCCCACGGCAGAGCCCACCCCGACCGAGGCCGCCGAAACCACCCCGGCCGAGCAGCCGACCCGCGAAGCACCCCCGCCGACCACCACCCAACCGGCCCCGCCGACCACCTCGGCACCGCCACCGGCACCGGCGTGGCCCCCGGCGGGCACCACCACCTGTTCGGATTACGTCGCGGTCAACGAGGTGACCAGTTGCTCCTTCGCCTTCAACGTCGTCAACTCCTACTACGAACAGGGCGAACCGCGCGTGGTGGAGGCCTGGAGCCCGGTCACCGAGCAGTGGTACGAGATGACCTGTGAGGTTCAGCAGGCCTCGATCATCCGGTGCACCGGCGGCAACAACGCCGTGCTCTACTTCCGGCAGTGACGGGCCGGCTGTACCCGGCCGGGACGTTGGTCACTGCGGGTGCTGACTGAAAACGACCCGATTTCGGGCCCTCGGGGCGCTCTGCGGTGTCGAACCCCCGAAATGAGGCGGTTTGCAGTCACGGCCCAACGGGACCACCCGGCCGGACACCGTCAGCCCCACCCGGTGAACACCTCGTCGATCGCGGCCACCCCGGCATCGAAGGACGGCGCCCGCACACTCACCGCGACCGGCACCCGGCTGCCGTCCGCGCCCCGATACCAGCCGAATTGCCGCACCAGGTAGCCACCCTCGACCGCCGGCCCCCACCCACCCTTGAACACCGGCTCGGGCAACCGGCCCAGACCCCAGCGTTGCCCCGAGGTCACCGCCGACATGTCGGCGATCACCTGCTGCGAACCATCCAGGGGAGGCAGCCGCATCAGGAAAGCGACCTGATCGGCACAGGTCCAGCCGGTTTGGCCGAAGATGCTGTACGGCGGGTGCCGACGGGTGTCGGGCACCACGGTGTGGTTGTCACCGGCCCGCCGCAGCACCTCGGTGACCGCCCGGGCCCGGGTCGGGTCGTCGGCGCCCAGCGACCGCCACAAGGTGTCGGCCGCATCATTGTCGGACTGCCGCAGCGCCGCCGAGATCGACCCCCGGTGCGAGGCACCGCCACCGTTGCGGATCACCGCCAGCGCCAGCGGCACCTTCGAGGTCGACCAGGCCGGATCAGCCGCCGTGCCGCCGGCCCGTTGCACACCCCGGTCGGGGTGGTACCAGGCGACCGAGACCTGCACCCCGCGGCGCCCGGCGACCTGCTCGGCGCGGGCCGCGGGGTCGACCCCGGTCGGGGCACGCCAGGCCCCCTCGGCCGGGGCAGGTGTGGACGGTGGGGCCGGGGTGAAGGTCGGGGTGGCCGCGGACGGGGACGGCCGGCCGGTGGGGGTGGCCGACGGTGCCGCGCGGGTGGGGGTCGGGGTGGGTGCCTCGCTGCGGGGCGGGGCGACCACCGGGGTGCCGGCGGGCCGGGGTGCGGCGTCCCCGCCCCCGATCAGACCCAGGGCCGCCAGAATGCCAAGACAGATCGCCCCGGCCACCAACACGGTGACGGTGCCGGCGAGCAGGGCCCGGCGCCAGGGAGTGGCAGGGGTGGTCATCGCAGAACCGGGGCGGTGTCTGCGCGATCGCGCCCCGCGGGGTCGAGGTGCGGGGCGCGATCGGGCATCACGATGGGTGGGGGGTCAGCCGGCGGGCGGTGGGGCCAGTTCGACGTCGATCTCGAGGTCGCCGGGGGCCTCGGTCCAGACCACCTCGCCGGTGAGCCTGCCGACGGCGCGCAGATCCTGTTCGACCGACCGCAACTGTTCGAGGTCGTCACCCGGGGCACGGAACTCGGCGCGCACCGCCTCGGTCTTCATCGACACCTTCGCCGACGACTTCGCCCCACGAATCGCGATCAGGGCCTGCGACACCAGGTCGAGCAGTTCGGGCGTGTCCCCGACCTCGATCTCCTCCACGGTCGGCCAGGCGGCCAGGTGCACCGACCCGTCCTGCCACCACGACCACACCTCCTCGGTGACGAAGGGCATGATCGGGGCGAACAACCGCAACTGCACCGACAGGGCGGTGGTCAACGCGGCCCGCGCCGACGCGGCCCCGGCCTCACCGGCGGCCCCGTAGGCGCGCTCCTTGACCAGTTCGAGGTAGTCGTCGCAGAAGGTCCAGAAGAACTTCTCGACCGTTTCCAGTGCCGACGAGTAGTCGAAGGCGTCGAAGGCCGCGGTGCAGTCGGTGACCACCTGCCGCAACTGGGCGAGCATGGCCAGGTCGGCGGCCTCGGTGACATCGCTCAGCGCGCCACCGGCGCCGTACCCGAGCACGAACTTCGAGGCGTTCAAAATCTTGGTCGCCAACCGGCGTCCGACCTTCATCTGGGTCTCGTCGAACGGCGAATCGGTGCCCGGACGGGCCATCGCGGCCCGCCACCGCACCGCGTCGGCACCGAACCGGTCGAGGATCTCGGTGGGCACCACCACATTGCCCTTCGACTTCGACATCTTCTTGCGGTCCGGGTCGACCACGAACCCCGAGATCGTCGCCCGCTGCCAGGGCAGGGTGTCGAACTCGAAGTGCGAGCGCACCACCCGCGAGAACAACCAGGTGCGGATGATGTCGTGCGCCTGCGGGGCGATGTCCATCGGGAAGGTCAGGTTGAACAACTCCGGGTCGGTCTCCCACCCCGTCGGAATCAGCGGGGTCAACGACGACGTCGCCCAGGTGTCCATCACATCCGGGTCGCCGATGAAGCCGCCGGCCGCACCACGCTGCGACTCCTCGTACCCGGGCGGGCAGTCGGTGGACGGATCCACCGGCAGGGTCTCCTCCGCAGCGATGATCGGGGCGGTGTAATCGGGCTCGCCCTCGGCGTCGAGCGGGTACCAGACCGGGAACGGGATACCGAAGAACCGCTGCCGCGAAATCAGCCAGTCACCGTTGAGGCCCTGCACCCAGTTGGCGTAGCGGTGCCGCATGTGCTCGGGCACCCAGCGCAACTCCTCACCGCGGGCCAGCAGCCGCTGCTTCAGGACGTCGTCGCGGCCACCGTTGGCGATGTACCACTGCCGGGTGGACACGATCTCCAACGGCTTGTCGCCGCGCTCGTAGAAGTTCGCCTTGCGCTGGGTCGGCTCGGGTTCCCCATCGAGATCGCCCGAATCCCGCAACAACCCGACCATCGCCTCACGGGCGGAGAAGGCGGTCTTGCCGGCCAACTCCTCGTACGGGGCGGCGTTGGTCAACCAGTCCGGGGTTTCCCGCAGGATCCGTCCGTCCCGGCCGATGATCGTGCGGGTCGGCAACTGCAGCTCCCGCCACCAGATCACGTCGGTCAGGTCACCGAAGGTGCAGCACATCGCGATACCGGCGCCCTTGTCCATCTCGGCCGCCTCGTGCGCCAACACCGGAATCTCCACCCCGAACACCGGCGTGGTGACCGTGGTGCCGAACAGGTGCTGGTACCGCTCGTCGTCGGGGTGGGCGATCAACGCGCCACAGGCCGCCAACAACTCCGGACGGGTGGTCTCGATGTACACCGGCTCCCCGTCGGGCTTGTGGAAGGCCACCCGGTGGTAGTGGCCCGGGTAGTCGCGGGCCTCCAACTCGGCCTGGGCGACCGCGGTCTGGTAGGTGACGTCCCACATCGTCGGGGCCTCCGACAGGTACGCCTCACCCCGGGCCACGTTGCGCACGAAGGCGAGCTGACTCACCCGCTGGGTGTCGGCACCGATCGTGGTGTACAGGTGCTCCCAGTCGACCGACAGGCCGACCCGCTGCCACATCTCCTCGAACACCCGCTCGTCGGTCAGGGTCAACTCGTGACACAGCTCGACGAAGTTGCGCCGCGAGATCGGCACCTGACGCTTCGGATCCGGCTTGGCCGGCGGGGTGAAATCCGGGTCGTAGGGCACCGACGGTTCACAGCGCACCCCGTAATAGGTCTGCACCCGGCGTTCGGTGGGCAGGCCGTTGTCGTCCCAACCCAACGGGTAGAACACCTGCTTGCCGCGCATCCGCTGGTAGCGGGCGATGCAGTCGGTGTGGGTGTAGCTGAACACGTGCCCCACGTGCAGCGAGCCGGAGACCGTCGGCGGGGGAGTGTCGATGCTGAATACCTGCTCGCGGTGCTCCGGGCGCTGGAAGGCATACGTCTTCTGGTCTCGCCAGACCTGGCTCCACTTCGCCTCGA
>JAAYAO010000097.1 GCA_012719335.1 Propionibacterium sp.
CCGGGGGAGTCCGCCGACCTGATCTGCTACGACGCCAACCCGCTCACCGACCCGGCCGTGACCGCCCACCCGGCCCGGGTCATCCTGCGCGGCACGGTCATCGCCTGACGGTTCAGCCCCCTCGCACGCTCCATGCCGGGTGTTGCTGGTTTCGAGACGGCCCTGCGGGCCAATTCCGCGTTGGTTGAGCAGCCGCGCTTGCGCGGCGTGTCGAAGCCCCGTCCGGGCGGACGTCCGTTGCGACCCGCCGGGGTTGCTGGTTTCGTGGGGCCCAACCGGGGGAGGCTGGTTGCTGGTTTCGAGACGGCCCTGCGGGCCTCCTCAACCGACGCAACCGCAGGCACTGGTCTCAGGCACACGCGGGCCTCGTCGACCGACGCAACCGGGTACCCGTCAGCCGTCGCTGGGGTCGGCGAAGGCGGTCGTGTATTCGGCTTCGGGTTTGCTGACGAAGATGCCGGTGATCCCGCGGGCGGGGGAGCGCAGTACGCCGGCCTCGGCGTGTTCGGTGCGCCACTCGTGGAGGTGGGTGCCGTCTCCGGGGTCGGTGCTCTCGTCGTCGGGAGCACCCAGGTACCCGCTCACCTCGGCGCGGATCCGCCGGGCCAACTCGTCCAGCCAGGCATCGTCGCCGTGGGCGGTCAGGTACACCTCGTCGGGCACCCCGGTACCGGTCCAATGCCCACCGATACGGCGGGTGGTCCACACCAGCAGCCCCTGACCGGGCTCGGATTCGATCGCCCGCACCCCGGCCGCACCGAACCAATCCGGCATTGCGTCGGGGGCGTCCGGCAAGGGGCAGGCCGCCCACACCTTGATCGCATTCGCCATCGCCCGGGCAGCCGCGCCGAGTTCGGTGGTCTCCTCGTCGCGGCACAGTTGCACGATCACCCGCGGGGTGGGAGTTGAGCGCCATTCCAGCACCAGGTTCGCCCCGTCCACCCGCCACCGTCGGCTGCGCGGCAGACCGCTGCCGGAGTCGAAGGGCTGCCCGAACTTCGCGGTGAACCAGTCGGTGATCACCTCGGCCAGTTGCAACTGCTCGGGCCGCAGCCGGTCGAACTCGAAAGTCACCGCCGACAGGTGTGAACCCGACACCGCGCAGGTGCCGGCCAAGCCGTCCGCGGTGGCGATGTGCCCGCCATCGGGTTCGACCGAGGTGATCGACAGATCCGCCAGCCGCAGAAAACCGGTGATGTCGCCGTTGGGTGGCGGCCACGGGGCGCCCAGCAACGACTCGGCCACCGACAACAGGACGTCGGCGGTCCGGACCATGCGGGGGTCCAGAAGGCGGGCGGGCAGGCTGGGCACCCAGGTACGATAACCGTTTTCACCTCGGAGCGCGCCCGTTACCGGATTGTGCACACCGGCACCCGGGCATCCCGGAGAGATTGGGGATGGTTATCCCGCCCGGGGCGGTACAACCATCCCCGATCCGTGGAGGGTGGTTCCCGGCCCGGCCGGCACCGGGTACGGGCCTCGAGCGCGAGTTAGCCGGATCGGCCCGGATCTGGCAGAATGTACGCCGCATCTGATGCGTGGTGCCCTCTCAACGCCGCGCACCCGGATTCCCCGTGGTCGAACGCAGCGCCCCACCGTTGACGTGAAGACCCACCCACACCGCCCGCACGGGCACACCAACAGGAGTATCCACCCACGTGGCTGTCAAGATTCGACTGAAGCGACTCGGCAAGATCCGTTCGCCCCACTACCGCATCGTTGTGATGGACGCCCGCGCCAAGCGCGACGGCAAGGCGATCGAGGAGATCGGCAAGTACCACCCGA
>JAAYAO010000098.1 GCA_012719335.1 Propionibacterium sp.
ACAACTGTGTTCATCCGTCGAATCCGGGGTTCGTCACGATGGTGTGGGGGCCGGCGTCGGAGATGGTTGAGCCGCGGGCTCTGGCGGAGCAGTTGCGGGCGTCGATGAGGTTCGATCCGGTGTCGATCGGGATCGTGCCGGAGCCGGGTCCGGACCGGTTGGGTCTGGTGGGTTTGCCGACGTGGATGTGGGCCTCGAACCCGGGGCCGACGACGTTGGGACCGCAGACGCGGAGCTTGTCTGCGGGGGGCGTGTCGGTGACGTTGAGCGCTGAGGTCGACCCGTTGGGAGATGGGCGATGGCGGGGTGGTGACCTGCCGTGGTCCGGGCACCCCGTATGAGGACCGCTTCGGCGCGATCGATTCCCCCACGTGCGGCTACCGGTATTCGGAGCAGGGCACCTACACGGTGCGCGCGTTGACGAACTGGTCGGCGGTGTGGAGGTCGAACACCGGTGAGCACGGCGTCTTCACCTGGCAGGTCGTGAGTTCGACCGTGATCAACATGGGCGAGGCCCAGGCACTCAATCAGTAGAAGGAACCGATGATGACCACCACCCCCACCCGGTCAACCACGAACAACCATCCCGCTCCCGTCCAGCCGCCCCCGTCTGACGGGGTCGTGACCCCACCGAAGCTGCGCCGTCGCCCCTTGGTGGGTGTCATCGCGGCTGCCCTGGTGTTGCTGGGCGGTCTGGGTGGTGTGTGGGCGTGGCAGTCGTCGACTTCAACGGTCGAGGTACTCGCCACCCGTGCCCCGGTCCAGAGGGGGGACAGCATTGGCGCGGACGCGCTGATGGTGGTGCGGGTGAACCCGGACCCCGCCCTGCAGCTGGTGCCAGCCGATCACTTCGACTCGGTGGTGGGGCAACGCGCGGCTACCGACTTGGTGGCGGGCGGCCTCCTGGCTGCGGGCCAGTACTCAGACGTGCTGCCGCCAGCGGAGGGCATGTCGGTGGTCGGAGTGTCGCCCGAGGTGGGGCTGATGCCGGCCGAACCGTTGCGGCCCGGGGATGAGGTCCGGATCGTGCAGACCCCGGGCGCCCAGGGCGATGTGGTGGCTGAGCCGGTGTCGTTGTCGGCGCAGGTGCTGGCGGTGCGGACCGTGGACACTCGCGTGGTCGTGGACGTGCTGGTGCCCTCGACCTTGGCACCTGAGGTCGCTGCCCGCGCGGCGACGGGCCGAGTCGCGATCGTGCTGGATGCCAGGGAGCGCTGAGGCATGGCGATCATCACGCTGGTGTCGGCGTCCGGGGCGCCGGGTGTGACCACGACGGCGTTGGCGCTGGCGGTGCGTTGGCCCCGCCCGGTGATGCTGGTGGAGGCCGACCCGCGGGGCGGCTCGAGCATCCTGGCGGGCTTCTTCAAGGGCACCATCGACCAGCCGGGATTGCTGCAGCTGGTTGTTGCTGAGCGGCAGGGCCAACTTGTTGCGGTGCTGCCGAGCCTGCTGCTGCCGATCGACGGCTCACAGGCCCACGTGTTGGCGGGCACCCGTTCGCACGACCAGGCGGTTGGCCTGGAGGGCTTGTGGGTGCCCCTGCTGGGGGTTCTGCGTGACTTGAGCGTCCGGACGGGTCAGGACGTGATCGTCGATGGCGGCCGGCTGGGGTGCGACGGCACTCCGATGCCGCTGTTGGTGGGGTCGGATGCCACCGTGCTGACGGTCGGCTCAAGCTTGCCGGCGGTGGCGGGCGCGCGGTCGTGGGCGGGAACGCTGCGGGAGCGGGCGAGCGGCGCGGTAGGTGCCTTGGTGGTCGGCGAGGGTCGACCGTATGCGGCCAAGGAGGTCGCCCGAGCGTTGGCGTTGCCACTGTTGGGCGCGGTCGAGTTCGCACCTGAGCACGCTGTTGTGTTCTCCGAGGGTGCGGCGCATCCGCCGGCGCGCGGGCTGGCGCGGTGGCGCCGCCGTTCGGCCGCTGACGCCTTCGCGCACTCGGGGTATGTGCGCAGCGTCGCCGCGGTGGGGGAAGCCCTCCGCGTTGTGAGTGGGACGGGTGCTGCGGTGACGGTCGAGGCTGGGGAGCGTGCATCATGAGCGAACGGATCAATGGGCACGACCTGACCCGCCTGCCGCTGTTCACCGGCGAGGCACCTCCCACGATGGCCGGCGAGCGGCCCGGGCGGGTGCGGGGCACCTTCCGGCTCACGGACCGCACCATCCCTACGGCCAGCCCTGACGGGATCTCGCCGACCCTGACTCCGAGCGTGGGGTTGGGGGCGGTTCCTGCCTCACAGCTCCCGGCGGGTGTGTGGCCGGTCGCGTCGGGTGAGGTGTTGGATTGGTCGCTGGTGGCGGCGTTCCGGGCGCAGGCCTCGGAGCAGTTGACGCGGGTGTTCGGGGAGGACCGGACCCATGTGTCACGGGAGTTGCAGGAGGAGCAGGGCCGGGCGATCGTGGTCGAGCTGCTGGACTCGGCCGCCGCTGACCTGGTGATGGCGGGCAAGCAGGCGTGGTCGCCGGGCTTGCAGGAGCGGCTCGCGCAGGCGGTGTTCGACGCGTTGTTCCGGTTGGGACGTTTGCAGCCGCTGGTCGAGGACGACCGGGTGGAGAACATCCTGATCGATGGCTGCGACCGGGTGTGGTTGGGCCTGACTGATGGCACGACGGTGCCGGGTCCGCCGGTGGCTGATTCTGACCAGGAGCTGATCGACTTCTTGTCGTTCTTGGCGTCGCGTTCGGAGGTGAATGCTCGTCCGTTCTCGGAGGCGCAGCCGTCGTTGCACCTGCGCCTGGATGGTGGCTACCGGCTGGCCGCGACGGCGTGGGTGACCCCGCGGCCTGCGGTGGTGATCCGCCGGCACCGGCTGATGCAGGTGCACCTGTCGGACCTGGTGGCCCGTGGTGCCTTGTCGGGGTTGGCCGCGTCGTTCTTGTCGGC
>JAAYAO010000099.1 GCA_012719335.1 Propionibacterium sp.
ATCTGGAGGTATTCCGATCCGTTCACCGATACGTGGCGGGAGAGGAAACTTCGGTGGTCCGGGCCATCAATGGTGGCCCGGCTCTTCCGACAGCCAAGCCTCCCCGTCCATACGAGAAGGGCGTTGACGAGCGTCCCACGTTGATCCAGAACGTCGAAACGCTGGCCCATGCGGCTTGGATCCACATCAACGGCGCAGCGGCCTTTCTCGAGGAAGGGACGCGGAACTCCCCGGGCACCGCGCTGTTCACGATCCTCGACCATCACGGTGACTGCACCTTGATCGAGGCTCCTCTGGGCATGAAGCTCATCGAGCTCGTCGAACTGGCCGGTATTGACCACCATGAAGTGGCGCGGGTGTTGCTCGGAGGCTGGTTCGGTGGAGTGCACGGGCAAGAGGTACTGGGCCTCGAAGCCTGTTTCACGGCACTGAAGGTGGCCGGATCAGGTTTGGGCTGCGCTTCGATCACCTTGCTGGGGGTTAACGAGGACGTGCGAGCCATCGTTGCAGCCCTGGGCGCCTGGTACGCAGACGAAACCGCCAATCAGTGCGGTGTCTGCCGAAACGGCACCAAATCGATTGCCAAGGCCTTGTTCAACAACGCCAATGGGCAAGCGACCGATACCGATCTCGAAAACCTGGCCCGCTGGGGAACCACCCTGACCGGGCGTGGAGCCTGCGCATTCATCGACGGCGCTGCCACTCTGGCCCGCACCACCGTCGCCGTGATCAGCTCCAAGCAGTTCATGGAACCCCGGGCCGACTGACCCACTAAACGGACTCGTCCAACGAAGGAGAGAAACAGATGAAAGCAATCGTTGATGCCACCAAGTGTGAGGGCTACGGAGTCTGCGCCGAGAAGTGCCCCGAAGTGTTCGTTCTCGACGAGTGGGGCTACGCCTCGGTGGTCGGTGACGGCGACGTGGCGGCCGGTGAGGAAGAGAACGCTCGCGCTGCGGCAGCTGCCTGTCCGGAGGACGCCATCATCATCGAAGGCTGAGCATCCGTTACAACCCGAAAACAGATTGGAATGAGCATGGACCTCGGAGTACGGGGCAAGATTGCGTTGGTTACTGCATCGTCTCGTGGAATCGGGCGCGCAACCTCTGAACGATTGGCCGCCGAAGGGGCGACCGCCATCTCGGCGGCTCGATCCGCCGACCGTCAGATCGAGCACCTCGGTGAAGGACGGATCTTGCCCATGTCCATTGACCTGGAGCAACCCGGTTCGGGTGCGTCCATGGTCGACCAAGTGATCGCGGAACACGGCGCTCTCGACATTCTGGTGGCGAATACCCCGGGTCCGATCATCAAGGCTGCCCTCGATCTCACTTGGGACGAATGGGAGTCGGCGCACGACCTGTTGCTGCGGCCGGTTGTGGAAATGATGACCGCAGCCGGGAAAGCGATGAAGGACGCGGAGAGCGGATCCATGGTGCTGGTGTCGTCGACCTGGGTGCGGCAGCCGAATCCCGGTGGCGTCCTCTCGGCTGCTTATCGTTCGGCCCAATCATCATTCGTGAAACTGCTGGCCGGTGAACTCGCGCCGTCCGGGGTACGGGTCAACCAAGTGCTCGTCGGGGCCACCGGCACCGAACGGATGGAGAACATCGTCGCCAGCAAGGCAGCCGCCCACGGCACCGACGCCGATCACGAGATCGCACAGATCGTCAAGGACATTCCGTTGGGTCGCTGGGGTGAGGCCAAAGAAGTGGGGGACTTGATTGCTTTCCTCGCCTCCCCGGTGCCGGCGTTCTCGACAGCGTCGTCCTTTGTCATCGATGGCGGCGCCATCCGAGCCGCCCACTGATCACATCCCACAAGGAGAAAACAATGCCCAAGTCACTCGTAGAAAACTTCGTTGATCAGTTCCGGCTCTGCAAGGTGCAGGAGGGCGAACTGGTGGCCGTGATCGCGGAACTGGGGGAGAAGGACACATACGTCGAGGCGGCCGTTTCCGCCGCCCGACAGTTGGGAGCCAGCGCCCTGGTGCTGCACGCCTCGTCGCTGTCCAGTCCCATGCTCCCGCCGTACCAAGCCGATGGCCGTGAAGTGCCGGCACTGCTGGCTGCCGCCGCGGAGGCCGACTTCGTTGTCGACTGCACCGTCGGCGGCTTGATTCACTCGGACGTGAGGACCCGAATCACCGGTAATGGCAAGCGGATGCTGTTCGTGGCCGAGCCCAACGACGTGTTGCAGCGCTTGATGGGTAGTGACGAATTGAAGCAGTCGGTGTCGGCTGCCGGCGACAAGCTGAAGAACGGTCACACACTGCATGTCACCAACCAGGCAGGCATGGATCTGACCGCAGATATCTCCGGGGAGGATCTGCCGATCACTCTGCAGTGGGG
>JAAYAO010000100.1 GCA_012719335.1 Propionibacterium sp.
GACCGGCTCCGCGGGGCGGTGCTGTTGGGGGTGGATCGGGCCCGGGTTGCCGAGGCACTCGCCCGACACGCGCCCGAGGTGCCGGTGATCACCGTCGACAGCACCGACACTGGAACCATGGCGCGCGTGGTCGACGCCGCAGCATCCCTGGCCCGCCCCGGTGATGTGGTGCTGCTGGCCCCCGGGTGCGCGAGCCAGGACATGTACCGCGACTACGGAGCCCGCGGCGATGCCTTCGCCGAAGCCGTCCGCCGTCGCGTACCGGACACGAACCGGGAGGCCCCGGGGCAGGAGTAGAGGACGTGACGGTGCGGACGTTGCCCACCAGTGGGAGCACCCGGCGACCGTCGAGTCTGCTCCGGGCCGGTCTGGCCGCGCCGATGGCCAGCTACTACCTGGTGCTCGGGTCGGTGGGGCTGCTGGTGATCCTCGGTTCGCTGATGGTGCTGTCCTCGTCCAGCGTGTACGCCCTGGTCAACACCGGCGACTCGTTCTACTTCTTCAAACGCCAGGTGATCTTCCTGATCGTCGGGGTGCTCGGCGCCTGGATCCTGTCCCGCCGCGACCCCGGCCAACTGCGCAAGCTCGGCTGGATCGCCTTCTTCGGTGCGGTGGCCCTGCTGGTGTTGACCCATTCCCCGCTGGGGGTGGAGATTCAGGGCAACCGCAACTGGGTCGAGTTCGGGCATCCGATGCTGCGGCTGCAGCCCTCGGAGTTCGCCAAGGTGGCGATGGTGCTGTGGGGTGCCGACGTGCTGGCCCGCAAGGAGAAGCGCCTCGACCAGCCCGTCCAACTGTTGGTGCCCTTCCTGCCCGGCGCGGCGCTGCTGACCGGTCTGGTCGTGCTGCAGCGTGACCTGGGTACCGCGGTGGTGATGGGCGTGATCACCGTCGGCGTGCTGTGGCTGGTCGGCGCGAACTGGCGGGTGCTGGGCGTGCTGGCGCTGGCCTCGCTGGCCGCGGTGGCCGCCGGGGTCGCGGCCAGCCCGAACCGGATCGGACGCTTCGTGGCCTTCCTGAACCCCGGCGACGACCTGCTCGGCACCAACATGCAGCCCACGATGGGCCTGTACGCACTTGCCTCCGGCGGCTGGTTCGGGGTCGGGTTGGGGGCCAGCCGACAGAAATGGGGCAGCCTGCGCGAAGCCCACACCGACTACATCTTCGCGGTGATCGGTGAGGAACTCGGCTTGGTCGGCGCGGTGATCACCCTGCTGCTGTTCCTGGTGCTCGGGTACGCCGGGCTGCGCATCGCGCTGCGCTCCGACACCCTGTTCAACCGGGTGGTGGCCGGTGGGGTGACCGTCTGGTTGATGTTCCAGATGACCCTCAACGTGGCCGTGGTGCTGCGACTGATTCCGGTCGTCGGCGTGCCGTTACCGCTGGTGTCGTACGGTGGGTCGGCGTTGTTGGCGAATCTGCTGGCGATCGGCCTGTTGTTGGCCTGTGCCCGCGACGAGCCGGAAGCCCGCAAGGCGATCAAACGCCGTCGGGCCCGATCCGGGCCCAGAATGACCGCAGTGATCGGCCGCTAGGAGTAGTACCGATGGCACGAATCGTGTTGGCCGGTGGGGGAACCGCCGGCCATACCTCACCGTTGATCGCCACCGCCCAACGGCTCACCGAACTCGACCCCGACGGTGACCTGCTGGTGATCGGCACCCCCAAGGGGCTGGAAACCACGGTGATCCCCGCCGCCGGGCTGCGGCTGGCGCTGGTGGAACCGGTGCCGCTGCCGCGCCGCCCCAACAAAGACCTGTTCACCCTGCCGCTGCGGTTGCGCCGGTCGGTGCGGGCGGCCAAGAAGCTGCTCACCGAACACCGGGCCGACGCGCTGGTCGGATTCGGCGGGTACGTGTCGGTGCCGGCCTACCTGGCGGCCCGCTCCCTGAAGGTGCCGATCGTGGTGCACGAGGGCAACTCGGTGCCCGGCCTGGCCAACAAGCTCGGTGCCCGCTGGACCACCGACGTGGTCACCACCTTCGCCGGCACCCCGTTGCCGCACGCCCAACCCCTCGGCCTGCCGCTGCGCCGCACGATCACCGACGCCGCCACCCTGAGCGAGGACGACCGGGCCGCGGTGCGTGCCGAGGTGCGCGCCGAACTGGGCCTGGCCGACGACCTGCCGGTGCTGCTGGTCAGCGGCGGCTCCCAGGGGGCGCGCAGCATCAACACCGCCACCGAAGCTGTCGCGGACGACCTGCTGGCCGCCGGCATCCAGGTGCTGCACGTCCTGGGGCGGAAGAACTTCACCGACCAGCATGGGGCCCGCACCGGCCCGTCCGGGGCGGTGTACCGGCCCGTCCCGTACGTGGACGCGATGGAGCGCGCCTACCTGAGCGCCGACCTGATGCTGGGCCGCAGTGGTGCCGGCACGGTGGTCGAGACCGCGGTGGTGGGGCTGCCCACGATCCTGGTGCCGCTGCCGCACGGCAACGGCGAACAGGGACGCAACGCCGCCCCGCTGGTCGCCGCCGGGGGAGCCCGACTGGTCGAGGACGCCGACTGCACCGCCGACCTGCTCACCACCCTGGTGCCCGAACTGATCCTGGATCCGGCCGCGCTGGCCCGGATGCGGGCCGCCGGGCAGGGCCTGATGCCGGCCGACGCCGACCTGCGGTTGGCCGAGATGACCCTGGCGGCGGTGCGCTGATGCTGGTGGAACCGGTCGAACTGGTTGCCCCCGCCGAGCTGGGCGGGGTGCATTTCATCGCCATCGGTGGCGCCGGCATGAGCGGCATCGCCCGGCTGATGTGCGACCTGGGCCTGCCGGTCAGCGGCTCGGACCAACACGACTCGCCCGTCCTGACCGAACTGCGCGACCGCGGCGCCCGGGTGTGGGTCGGCCACCACGCCGACCAGGTCGGCCCGGAGGTCGGCACCGTGGTGATCTCCTCGGCGATCCGCGACACCAACCCCGAACTCGCCGAAGCCCGCCGCCGGGGCCTGCGGGTCTGGCACCGCAGCGCCGCCCTCGCCGCCCTGATGCTCGGCAAGCAGGGCGTGGCGGTGGCCGGCACCCACGGCAAGACCACCACCAGCGCGATGACCGCGGTGGCCCTGCTCGGCGCCGGGCAACAACCCTCCTACGTGGTGGGGGCGGCCCTGGCCAACACCGGTGTCAGCGCCGCCCTCGGCGCCGGCCCCGCCTTCGTGGTGGAGGCCGACGAATCGGACGGCTCCTTCCTGCAGTACCCGGCCACCCACGGGGCGATCACCAACATCGAGGCCGATCACCTGGACAACTGGCTCACCCCGCAGGCCTACGCGGCCGGGTACCGGCGGTTCGCCGCCGGGGTGGGCACCGTGGTGATCAACACCGACGACCCCGGGGCCCGGCACCTGGCCGACGAACTCCGCGCCGCCGGTACCGGCCCGCGGGTGCTCACCTGCGGCTCCGACCCGGCCGCCGACGTGCGGCTGAGCACCATCCGGCACAACCCGGCCCGCACCGACGGGTGGCTGATCGCCGGCACCATCACCCACGGCGACACCGAGACGAACCTGCGCCTGCGGGTGCCGGGGGTGTTCA
>JAAYAO010000101.1 GCA_012719335.1 Propionibacterium sp.
CGGGTCGATCGGTCCCCTTCACGCTGGTTGAGCCGGGTCGATCGGTCCCCTTCACGCTGGTTGAGCCGGGTCGATCGGTCCCCTTCACGCTGGTTGAGCCCTGGCCGCTTGCGGCCAGGTGTCGAGACCCGGTGAGGTTGCGCGGGGAGGTGCCCGTGGTGTCTTTACACAGTGTCGGCTTCGGGACGGGCCCTGCTCAACCAGGGTTGGGGTTCAGACGTTCCAGCCGGCGGATCGGAGCGGGTCGGTGAGCTGGTCCGCGTCGCCGACGACGACCAGCCAGAGGTTGTCGAGGTCAATCAACTCGTGGTAGGCGGCGGTGGCCGATTCGGCGGTCACGGCGCTGATCGCGGCGAGGTTGCTGGTCGTCCAGCCCGGGTCGAGGCCGAGCAGCAGGTTGCTCGCGGTCTGGCCGGCGACGGCATCGGCGGTGGCGTACTGCAGGGGCGAGATGCCGGTGAACCACCGGATCGCGTCGGCGACTTCGGCGTCGGTGAACGGGTTGTCGGTGACATCCAGCAGGCGCCGGGCTTCGGTGATCGCGTCGGCGACGACCTCGGTACGGAATGATCCGGAGGTGCCCCAGAACCCGCCGCGACGCATTCCGGTGAGCCCGACCCGGGCGCCGTAGGTCCAGCCCTTCTCCTCGCGCAGCACCAGGTTCACCCGCGATCCGAACGCCCCACCCATCGCGTGTACACCGATCAACAGGTCGGCCCAGCGCGGGTGGGTGCGGTCGATGCCGATGCCACCGAGCCGGATGTCGGCCTGCACCGCGCCGGGACGATGCACCAGTTTCGCCGATGGGCCGGATGCCCGGGGTACGGGATGGTCGGCCCCCGGAGCGTCTCCGTCCCACGCGCCGAAAGCGTCCTCGATCAGGCCGACCACCGAGGAGTCCACGTCACCGGCGACGATGATCGTGGTACGTCCCGGCGTCACCAGCCGGTGCCAGGCCCGGACGTCGGCGGCGGTCACTGCACCGACGGTCTCGGCGTCACCACCGTTGGGGCGTTGGGCCCGGCTGGCATCGGCGTACAGCAGTCGGCGGTACTCGACCCCGGCGGTGGCCGCGGAGTTGGCCTGCTGCTGGTCGATCTGGGCCAGCCGCAACCCGACGTGGCGGGCCACATCGGCCTCGTCCAGCAGCGGACGCACCACCGCATCACGCAACAGCGGCACGGCCTCGGCCAACCGCGAGGTCGGCACGTCCACATCGACATGCACCCCCGACAACATCACCTGTACGCCCAGGGCCGCCCCGCACGCCTCGAGGGCGGTGCTGAAGGCGGCGCCGGGCAGGTCGGCGGTGCCCTCGTCCAGGCAGCGGGCGGTGATCGTGGCGACACCCTCCCGATCGGCTGGTTCGGCGGCCAACGGCAGGTCGAGCACCACGGTCACGGTGGCCACGTGCTGGCCGGGCAGCCGGTGCACCAACAGGTCGACCCCGTTGGGCAGCCGGTGCGATTCGGCAACCGGAAACTGCCAGGCCGGGGGAGCGGCGACGACGGGACGGGTACTCATGCGTCCTCCTTGCGGTAGGTCACGGTCGCGCGGTGTTCGGGGGCGAGCCACTGCCGGGCGGCTGAAGCGACGGTGTCGGCGTCGATCGCCATCACCTCGGCCAGATGGCGGTTGATGAACCCGGGGTCACCCCGCAGCACGGTGTTGCCCGAGATCTGATCGGCCCGGGTATCGAGCCGGGCCAGGCCCTGCAACCAGGAGCGCTCGTACTGGGCCTTGACCCGATCCAGCTCGGCCTGTTCGGGGCCGTCGGTGAGCAGCCGATCGAGTTCGGCCAGCGCGCGGTCGGTGACCTCGTCGATGCCGTGGCCCTCGATCGCCCGGGCGCTTATGAACCCGAGCGAGGTGCCGGCGATCATCCCGAGGCTGCCGGCCCCGGCCGAGGAAGCCAGGCCGCTGTCGCGCACCAGGGATCGGTGCAGCCGGGACGGTTGGCCGTCGCCGAGCACCATCAGGGCCAGATCGATCGCGTCGAAGGACGGCTCGTCCAGGGCGGGCAAGCGCCAGGCCAGGTGCACCGCGTCGGCGGGCACATCGGCGCGCAGTTCGGCCGCGGGCAGCCCGGTCAGTCGGGGCAATGGGTCGGGCAGCACGACCGGCGGCAGGTCGCCTGCCGGGATGTGGCCGAAGTACTTCTCGGCCAGGGCGAAGCCCTCCTCGGCGGTCAGGTCACCGACCAGCGACAGCACCGCGTTGTTGGGCATGTAATGGGTGCGGAAGAAGGTGTGCGCGTCCTGCAGGGAGGCGGCGTTCAGGTCATCCATCGACCCGATCGTGGTGTGCCCGTAGGGATGGTCGGCCGGGAACACCAGCCCGACCAGGGTGTCCATCAGGTCGCCATAGGGCACGTTGTCGTAGCGCTGACGCTTCTCCTCCTTGACCACCTCGCGCTGGTTGTCGAGGTTGTCCTGGGTGAGCGCGGTCAGCAACGATGCGAGCCGGTCGGCCTCCAACCACAGGGCCAACTCCAGCCCGCCTATCGGCAGGGCGGCGAAGTAGTTGGTGCGGTCGAACCAGGTGGTGGCGTTCACCGACGCCCCATTGGCCTGCAACAGCGAGATTTGCTCGCCGGAGGCGACGTTCGCCGACCCCTGGAACATCAGGTGCTCGAAGAGGTGGGCGAACCCGGTCAGGCCGGGCTGCTCGTGGCGGGAACCGACGTTGTACCAGATGTTCATCGCCGCGCTGGGCACCGCATGGTCGGGGTTGACCACCACCCGCAGCCCATTGGCCAAGGTGGTGGTGTGCAACGGGTAACGCAGGTCGGACATGGGCCCTATCAGACCACATCGCCCCAACCGTCCGGTTGCCTGTGAGCGGCCCCAGCGCGTCGACACCGATGCAGGGCATGCGGATCCGCGCGCAACCCGGCGGCGATGGTTCGGGTATCGAGCGTTCCAATTTGCGGCACACCGGCACGCTCCGACCGTCCGGCGGCATTAGCCTGAGCCCATGCGATTGATCGGATTCGAATCCAACGGTGAGCGCCATATCGGGCGGGTCGAGGACGGCCGGGTGCACGACCTGGGCGAGATCGGCGCGTTCTACGCCTCCGGTGGTCAGGTTGCCGACACCGGCCAAGTGTTCGACCGGGCCGAGCTGACCGAGGCACCCTGTGTGCCGGTGACCTCGCGGGTGTTCTGTGTCGGGGTGAACTACCTCGACCACGCCGCGGAGTCGAAGTCGATGGTGAACATGGACCTGCCGGAGCATCCGGTGGTGTTCGGGCGCTGGGCGCAGTCGCTGAACGTGCACGACGCGGTGGTGCCGTTGCCGCCGAACGAACCGGGGCTGGACTTCGAGGCCGAGCTGGCCGTGATCATCAAGGACGAGGTGTGGCTGGCCGATCAGGACACCGCCCTGGATCACGTGCTCGGCTACAGCGCCTTCAACGACCTCTCGGCGCGCACCAAGCAGCGCCACACCCCGCAGTTCACCCTGGGCAAGAACCCGGACGAGTCGGGCCCGCTCGGCCCCGAGCTGGTCACCGCCGACGAGCTGCCGCGCGGGGCCGAGGGGCTGCGGATCATGACCCGGGTGAACGGCGAGGTCATGCAGGACGCGAACACCTCGCTGCTGATCCACTCGATTCCGAAGATCATCGAGTACATCACCGACACCGTCACCCTGCTGCCCGGCGACGTGATCGCCTCCGGCACCCCCGGCGGGGTGGGCGCAGCCCGTCCCCCACCGGTGTTCTGCGGTGAAGGAGACGTGGTCGAGGTCGAAATCGAGCAGATCGGCGTGCTGCGCAACACCTTCCGCGCCCGGTAGCGACAACCCATGACTGAAACCCGGCTCCTGGGAGTCAGTCGTGCCACATCTGGCACGAGAGTGGCCGAAACGGGGGTTTTGCAGTCACGGGTTGACGGGCACACTCGTTGACATGACCCAACCCGAGATCCGAGCCGTCCAGGGTGACATCACCACCATCGAGGTGGATGCGATCGTCAACGCCGCCAACAACGCGATGCGCGGCGGCGGGGGAGTCGACGGGGCGATCCACCGCGCCGGTGGGCCCGCGATTCTGGCCGACTGCATCGACCGCTTCCCCGACGGCCTGGCCACCGGCGATGCCGGGTGGACCACCGCCGGTGACCTGCCCGCGAAGTGGGTGATCCACACCGTCGGGCCGAACCACGCCGCCGGACAGACCGACCGGTCACTGCTCACGTCCTGTTACCGACGCAGCCTGGAGGTGGCCGACGAGTTGGGTGCCGAGTCGGTCGCGTTCCCGCTGATCAGCGCCGGCATCTACGGCTGGCCCAAGGACGACGCGATCCGCGCCGGCTTGGAGACGGTCGCCGCCGCCGACACCCAGGTCGACACCGTGCTGTTCGTGGCCTTCGATGCGGCCACCCACCAGCAGATCGAGTATCAGCTCAACCGGTGATGCTCGGTCACCTTCCACCGGCGCAGGTGTGTTGAGCGGCCAACGGCACCCGTAGGCTGGGAGCCAGGCAACCGGACGGTTGCCGTGGAAGGAGACGGACATGCCACTGCACGGCGAGTACGACCCGCCCGCCAATGAATGGCTGCGCGGTGAGATCGATCGGATTCTGACCACCGGCACCACCGACGGCACCACGATGGGCGGCTACGCCGTGGTGTTGGTGACCA
>JAAYAO010000102.1 GCA_012719335.1 Propionibacterium sp.
CATCGCCGGTGCGATCGTCGGTATCGGCATGACCGCGGACTCGTTCATCATCTACTTCGAACGGGTGAAGGACGAGATCCGGCAGGGCCGCACCGTTCGGTCGGCGGTGGAGAGCGCATGGGACAAGACCAAACCGACCCTGCTGATCTCCAACGGTGTGCAGGCTCTGTCCGCGGTGATTCTGTTCATCCTCGCGATCGGCGCGGTGAAGGGCTTCGCCTTCGTGCTCGGGTTGAGCACCGTGATCGACCTGGTGCTGATCTTCTTCTTCAGCAAACCCCTGATGACCCTGCTGGCCCGCACCCGATTCTTCGGTGAGGGTCGCACCGGATCCGGTATCTCGCCGGCCATGGTCGGCGTCACCGAACTGCCCGGTTCGCGACGCCGCACCCGTTCCACCAAGGAGGTGAAGGCGGATGCGTGAAACACTCGCCCGCCTGCGTCACGGCACCCTGAACGCCGACTTCGTCGGCCGCCGCAAGCGCTGGTACATCATCTCCGCGGTCGTCCTGGTGGTGTGCCTGCTCGGCATCCTGATCCGCGGCCTGGATCTCGGCATCGAGTTCAAGGGTGGTGCCGACTTCCAGGTGACCACCCAGGTCACCTCCGACTCGGTCGAGCAATACCGCGCCGCGGTGCTCGATTCCGGGGTGGAGCAACTCGAGGATCTCTCGGTGCTCACCATCGGCGACAGCACCGTGCGCATCCAGACCCGCTCCCTGGAGGTCGACGAGGTGATCCTGGTGCGCCAGGCGATCGCCGATCAGGCCGGGGTGAGTGCCGAGGACGTCACCTACAACCTGATCGGAGCTTCCTGGGGCGGTCAGATCACCCAGAAGGGCCTGCTCGCCCTGGTCGTGTTCATCGTCCTGGTGATGATCGTGATCGCGATCTACTTCCGTGACTGGAAGACATCGGTCGCCGCGATCGCCGGCGTCTTCCACGACCTGATCGTCACCGTCGGGGTGTACGCCCTGATCGGCTTCACCGTCACACCGGCCACCTTGATCGGTGTGCTGACGATCCTGGGCTATTCGCTGTACGACACGATGGTGGTCTTCGACAAGGTCCGCGAGAACGTCAAGGGCCTGTCGGGACGGCGCACCACCTACACCGACGAAACCAACCGGGCGCTGAACCAGGTGATCGTCCGGTCGCTGAACACCACCATCATCGGCATCCTGCCGGTGATCGCGCTGCTGGTTGCCGGTGTGTTCGTGCTCGGCACCGGCCCGCTGAAGGACCTGTCCCTGGCGATGGCCGTCGGAATGGCCGTCGGTGCGTACTCCTCGATCTTCATTGCCAGCTCGCTGCTGGTCGAGATGAAGGAGCGCGAACCGGCGATGATCGAACACCGCCGCCGGTTGGCGCATCGGGCCGAACGTGCCGCGATGCGCAAGCACCACGGCTCCGACACCACCGAGACCAGCGGTGCCGAGGAGGGCGGTGGCGTGGCGGTGTTGACCGAGCGGGACGAGGCCGTGACCGACGAACCGGCTGCCTCCGGGCGTCCCGAACGGACCCGGGCGGACTTCGACGAGGAACGCCGGCAACCCCGTCGGGTGCCGCGCAGCCGGCGGAAGAAGTGACATGACCAACGGACTGGCCGGCCGGCGCCGGGAGCTGATCACCTCGTTGATCCGGGACGTGCCCGACTTCCCCAAACCGGGTGTGGTGTTCAAGGACATCACCCCGGTACTCGCCGATCCCGAGGGGTTCCGGGCGGTGGTCAGCGAGCTGATCAGCACCGCACCGGCCGACATCGATGTGGTGATCGGGATGGAGGCCCGCGGCTTCATCCTGGCCGCACCGGTGGCGTTGGCCCTCGGCGCCGGGTTCGTGCCGGTGCGCAAACCCGGCAAGCTGCCGGGCGCGACCTACTCGGAGTCCTTCTCGCTGGAGTACGGCCACGAAACCCTCACGGTGCACACCGACGCGGTGCGTCCCGGTTCGCGGGTGCTGGTGATCGACGACGTGCTGGCCACCGGCGGCACGGTGGGCGCCACCGCCGGCCTGATCCGGCAACTCGGCGCCGAACTGGTGCATGTCAGCGTGCTGTTGGAACTGGCCTTCCTGGACCCGCGCCGACACCTCGCCGAGCACGGCCTGACCGAAGGCGATGTGAGCTCCATCCTGACGGTGGGCTGACCCATGGCACGCACCTTCGGCGGATTCCGGCACCAGACCCTGGTGACGTTGCCCGCCAAGAAGAGCGCCCCCCTGGTGCAGTTGGCCCGGCGCGGCTTGCTGGCGGCGATCCTGCTGACCGCGTCCACCCTGCTGGTCTGGTTCGACCGCGGTGCCTACATCGACAACGTGAACGGCGACGGGGTCAACCTGATCGACGCCCTGTACTACTCGACGGTCACGATGACCACCACCGGGTACGGCGACATCACCCCGCACGCCCCGCACGCCCGGATTCTGAACGCGATCCTGATCACCCCGATGCGGGTCGGCTTCCTGGTGCTGTTGGTCGGCACCACCCTGGAAGTGTTGGCCAACGAAACCCGCCGGATGATTCTGGACAGCCACTGGAGGAAGCACATGCGCAACCACATCGTGATCGTGGGCTTCGGCACGAAGGGCCGCAGCGCGGTGGCCACCCTGCAGCGCAACGAAACCCCGTTGACCAAGATGCTGGTGATCGACCCACGGCCACACGCGATCGCCGACGCCAACCAACTGGGTTTGGCCGCGATCGAGGGGGACGCCACCCGGCGCGACGTGCTGCGCCGTGCCGAGATCGCCAAGGCCCGGGAGGTGATCATCACCGTCGACCGGGACGATTCGGCGATCCTGGTCACCCTGACGGTGCGTCAACTGAACCCCAGTGCCCATGTGGTGGTGGCGGTGCGCGAACATGAGAACGGCTCGCTGCTGCGCCAATCCGGCGCCGACGCGGTGGTCACCTCCTCCGACGCGGTCGGCCGGTTGTTGGGCCTGTCCGCGGTCAGCCCGAACATCGGGCTGGTGATCGAGGATCTGCTCACCTCCGGCGACGGCCTGGAGGTCGCCCAACGGCAGGTGAGTGCGGACGAGGTCGGGCACGCCCCCGGTGATCTGCCCGGCGAACGGGTGATCGGGGTGGTGCGCAACCACACCCTGCGACGCTTCTACGACCCCACCGTGGCCACCCTGGAGGCCGGCGACGAGGTGGTGGTGATCCGCCGTTCGGTGGCGCCCCGAGCACCGGGGTCGGCCGGGCCCGGACGCCCCGCGACGCCGGGTGGTGGCGCCTAGTCGTACCGGGGCAGTATTGGTCCTAGAATGGGGCCTTATTCGCATGGAGGTGCGCGATGGCTGATCGGCTGACCACTGAGGCCGCGAACAGCCCTGCCTCCGATCGGATCCGATCCGGGCCCGAACAGCCCCGGTTGAGCATGCGGCACCGGTTGGCCCGTCTGGGTGCGGTACGCAATCCGCAGTTGGCGGTGCTGGACCCGCTGTTCAAGGTGATCAAGGCGAACCACCCCAAGGCCGACCTGGCCCTGGTGGAACGGGCCTACCGCACCGCCGAGCACCACCACCGCGGCCAGACCCGCAAATCCGGGGATGCGTACATCACCCACCCCCTGGCCGTCACCACGATCCTGGCCGAACTCGGCATGACCGAAACCACCCTGTGTGCGGCCCTGCTGCACGACACGGTGGAGGACACCGACTACACCCTGGAACAACTGACTGCTGACTTCGGCAGTGAGGTCGCGCAACTGGTGGACGGGGTGACCAAGCTGGACAAGGTCACCTACGGCGACTCGGCCCAGGCCGAAACGCTGCGCAAGATGATCGTGGCGATGAGCCGCGACATCCGGGTGCTGGTGATCAAACTCGGTGACCGGTTGCACAATATGCGCACCCTGCACTTCCTGCGGCCGGACAAGCAGGTGCGAATCGCCCGCGAAACCCTCGAGATCTTCGCCCCGCTGGCCCACCGACTCGGCATGAACTCGGTGAAGTGGGAGCTGGAGGACCTGTCCTTCGCCACCATGCAACCGAAGCTGTACGACGAGATCGTGCATCTGGTGGCAGAACGCGCCCCGTCCCGGGAACGCTTCCTGCGGGAGGTCACCGAACAGGTCCAGGCCGACCTGAAGGCCGCCAAAATCAAGGCGACCGTCACCGGCCGTCCGAAGCACTACTACTCGATCTACCAGAAGATGGTGGTGCGGGGCCGCGACTTCTCCGACATCTACGACCTGGTGGCGTTGCGGATCCTGGTCGACACCCCCCGTGACTGTTATGCCGCGCTCGGGGTGATGCACGTGCGGTGGAACCCCCTGCCGGGGCGGTTCAAGGACTACATCGCGATGCCCAAGTTCAACATGTACCAGTCGCTGCACACCACCGTGCTGGGCCCGCAGGGCAAGCCGGTGGAACTGCAGATTCGCACCTGGGACATGCACCGCCGCGCCGAGTACGGTGTCGCGGCGCACTGGAAGTACAAGGAATCCGCCCGTTCCGGCAACGGTCGGGCCGCCTCCGACGGCACCCAACTCAACTGGGTGCGCCAACTCACCGAATGGCAGCGCGAGACCGCCGACCCGGGGGAGTTCCTCGACTCCCTGCGGTTCGAGATCAACACCGGTGAGGTGTACGTGTACACGCCGAAGGGCGACGTGATGGCCCTGCCGCAGGGCTCCACCCCGGTCGACTTCGCCTACGCGATTCACACCGAGGTCGGCGCCCGGTGCGTCGGCGCCCGGGTGAACGGCCGGCTGGTGCCCCTGGAATCACAGTTGGCCAACGGCGATCGGGTCGAGGTGCTCACCTCCAAGGCGGATGGGGCCGGGCCCAGCCGGGACTGGTTGTCCTTCGTCAAGAGCCCCCGGGCCCGCAACAAGATCCGCCAGCACTTCACCCGGGAACGTCGGGAGGAGTCGATCGAACACGGCAAGGAGATGCTGGCCCGGCAGATGCGTCGCGCCCAGTTGCCGTTGCAGCGCTTGCTGACCCTGGAGCACCTCACCGCGGTGGCCGATCATTTCCGGCTGGCCGACGTGAGTGCGCTGTACGCCGCGGTCGGTGAGGGCAACGTCGGCGCCCAGGCGGTGATCTCTCGACTGATCGAACTCGAGGGCGGCACCGAAGCGGCCAGCGAGGAGGCCCTGGAGGACCATCCGGTCACCCCGCGTCGCACCCAGATCTCCGAAACCGGCATCGCGGTACAGGGCGACCCCACCGTCTGGGTCAAGCTCGCGAAATGCTGCACCCCGGTACCCGGAGACGAGATCATCGGCTTCACCACCCGCAGCCAGGGTGTGTCGGTGCACCGGGCCGATTGCACCAACGCCACCGATCTGCAGTCCAAGGCCGACCGGATCGTCGAGGTCGCCTGGGCCCCCACCGCCGAATCCACCTTCCTGGTCTCGATCCAGATCGAATCCCTGGACCGCACCGGCCTGCTCTCCGACGTCACCCGCGTGGTCTCCGACCAGCACGTGTCGATCGTCTCGGCTTCCACCGCCACCAGCCGTGACCGCACCGCCAAGGTGAACCTGACCATCGAAACCCCCGACCCCACCCACCTGGGGCACCTGATCCGCTCCATCCGCCGCGTCCCCGGCGTCTACGACGTCTTCCGCGTCGGCACCTGAACCCGCCACGTCGGTTGCCCACATCGCATCATCGGTCGCGTGGGGGTTGGGTACCGCGCTGGCCGCGTCGGTCGGTACTGGATTGGTCGCGTCGGTTGGGTGGTGGGTTGGTCGCGCCTGCTCAACCGACGCGGCCTCGGTTGGTGCGTGGAGGCATTGCGCTTGCCCAAGCGGCGTGGATGGGCCTGCTCGAACGACGCGGGTGCGGTAGGGGTCAGCCGGGGAGGCGGTGGCGGTTGTTCGCGATCGTTCGGTAGGCGAGGCCGGCCAGGGCGTTGAGGCCGGGTAGTTGCATCAGCCGGCCGAGGGGCCGAACGGGACGTGGGCCGGCCCGGAGCAGGCCGGCAACAGCTTGGGCGCCGGCCCGGGGACGTCCGGTGGTGTCGACCCACTGCAGGGCGGCGGCGCATTGCTGTTCGGTCAGGCCCAGGGCGGCCAGGTCGGCGCGCTGATAGGCCTGCACGTCGAAATCGTCCGGGCGCACCCGAAGTGCCTCCGCCCGGCGTGCGGCCCGGGTGCAGAAACGGCAGTCACCGTCGTACAGCAGTACCGGCCGCTGGGGTGGCACGCCGATCAGCCGGAGTAATCGGCGACGGCCTTCTCGGCCTCGGTCAGCCAGGTGCCGTAGGTTTCGGCGGCCTTGCGGTGCTCGGCGGCCTTCTTCGCGTCACCCTTGGCCTCGGCCTTGGCGGCCTGCTCCTCGAGCTTGGCGATCTGGGCGCGCAGCTTCGCGGCGGTGTCCTCGGCACGCTGGCGCGCCTCGGGGTCGGTGCGGCGCCACTGCTCGTCCTCGGCGGTCTTCAGGGACTTCTCCAGAGCCTTGAGCCGATTGTCCAGCGGACGGATCGCGTCGCGGGGCACCTTGCCGATCTCGGTCCACTTCTCCAACAGTTTGCGGTAGGCGGCGCGGGCGGCGTCGAGGTCCTGTTCCGGCTTGATCTGCGGCTCGTACTCCGCCAACAGTGCTTCCTTGGCCTGCTGGTTACCGACGAACTCGGCGTCCTGTTCGGCCATCGCGGCATTGCGGGCGTTGAAGAAGGTGTCCTGCAAGCCGCGGAAGGTGTTCCACAGTTTGTCGTCCACCTCGCGCGGAGCCGGCCCGGCGGCCTTCCACCGAGCCATCAGGTCACGGAACTCGCCCGCGGTCGGGCCCCACTCGGTTGAGGTGGCCAGCTTCTCGGCCTCGGCGATGATCTGCTGCTTGACCACCTGCGCCTTTTCGCGGCGCTGCGCCTGCTCGGCGAACTGGGCCTTGCGCCGACGGGTGTAGGTGGTGCGGGCGCTGGAGAAACGGTGCCACAACTCGTCGTCGGTGGACTTGTCGATGCGGGGCAGGGCCTTCCACGATTCCAACAGGTCGCGGAACCGATTCACCCCACCGCGCCAATCGTTGCCGGCGGCGAGCTTCTCGGCCTCGGCGACCATCGCCTCCTTGGCCTGCTTGGTCTCGGCGTTCTGCTGGGCCCGGGCGGCCTTGCGCTGTTCGGCGGCCTCGGCCAACACCGGGGTGAGGGCGTCGAGGCGGGTGATCAAACCGGCCAGGTCACCGACGGCATTCGCCTCGGCGATGTGGCTCTTCTGGGCAGCGATCCGCTTCCGGGCCTCCTCGGGCGCCAATGCCCCGGAGGCCAGTCGGGATTCGAGCAACCCGACCTCCACCTCGAGGGACTGGTATCTCTTCACGAAGAAGTCGAGAGCTTCCTCGGGGGAGACATCCGGAACCTGACCGACGCTGCGTTCCCCGTCCGCGGTGCGGACGTAGACGGTGCCGTCGGGGTCGACGCGGCCGAACTCGGCCGGTCCTGCTGCTTCACTCATGGGACATATCTTGCCGGATAAGGTGGCCGATGTGTGGATTGCATCTTTTCCAGCCGGACCGTGGCAGACGAACTGTTATCTGCTGGCCGCCGAACCGGGCGCCGACTGCATCATCATCGACCCCGGAATGACTGCCCTGCAAACGATCGAGAAGACCGTCGCGGAGCACGAGTTGACCCCGGTCGCGGTGCTGCTCACCCACGGGCACATTGATCACTTGGCGGACGCCGAGCCGGTGTGTACCCGCTACGACATCCCGCTGTGGATCGCCGCGGAGGACCGGCACCTGCTCAGCGACCCCACCGCGGGCTTCGGTTCGGCACGCGACCTGTTGGCCCAGTTCGGTATCGAACGCGACTTCGTCGAACCCGAGGTGGTGCACGAACTCGTCGATGGGCAGCCGATCGCGGTGGCCGACCTGAAGGTGCAGGTGCAGGCCGCCCCGGGGCACACCCCCGGCTGCATGCTGCTCAGCGTCGACTGGCCCGCCGACCAGCAGCCCGAGGGGATGACCGTGTCGCAGGCGATCTTCACCGGTGACGTGTTGTTCGCCGGCTCCATCGGCCGCACCGATTTACCCGGTGGAGACCAGTCGGTGATGGATGAAACACTGCGCACCGTGGTGGCTCACCTCGACCCGAATGCGGTGATCCTGCCCGGACACGGCCCCCAGTCGACGATTGCCCGTGAGCTGGCCACGAACCCGTACCTGCAGAACATCGAAAGGCCGTGATGAGCCGCCCCAAGGCCATGTCGGGATACCCCGAGTTCCTACCCGCCGACCGGATGGTCGAGCAGTACGTCCTGGACGCCCTGCGCGCCACCTTCGAACTCCACGGCTTCGCCCCGATCGAGACCCGGGCGGTCGAACCGCTCGACCAGCTCGCCCGCAAGGGGGAGATCGACAAGGAGATCTACGTCGTCCGCCGGCTGCACGCCGAGTCGGAGAGCGAGGACGAACTGGGCCTGCACTTCGATCTGACCGTGCCGTTCGCCCGGTACGTCCTGGAGCACGCCGGACACCTGGCCTTCCCGTTCCGCCGTTACCAGATTCAGAAGGTGTGGCGTGGTGAACGACCCCAGGAGGGCCGCTACCGCGAGTTCACCCAGGCCGACATCGACATCGTCGGTCAGGATCGTCTCGCCGAGCACCACGACGTGGAGATTCCGCTGGTTGCCCTGGACGCCTATCGGCGGCTGCACGTCGACCTGGGCGTGCCCCCGGTGCACCTGCACGTGAACAACCGCAAACTGTCCGAGGGCTGCTACCGCGGGCTCGGTATCGAGCAACCGGCCGGAGTGCTGCAACGGGTCGACAAGTACGACAAGATCGGCCCCGACGCGGTCACCGACCTGTTGGTGGACGAACTGTCGCTGAGCCGAGCCCAGGCCGAGGCCTGCGTCGCCCTGGCCGGCATCTCGGCCACCGACGAGTCCTTCGTCGAGCGGGTACGGGCCCTCGGGGTGACCCACCCGATGTTGGACGAGGGGCTGGAGGCCCTGGCCGCGGTGATGCGCGCCGCCGACCGACAGGCTCCCGGCCGACTGATCGTCGACCTGAAGATCGCCCGCGGTCTGGACTACTACACCGGCACCGTCTACGAGACGCTGCTCAGCGGTTCGGAGAAACTCGGTTCGGTCGGCTCGGGCGGCCGCTACGACTCACTGGCCGGCGACGGCAAGGTGACCTTCCCCGGGGTGGGCTACTCCTTCGGGGTCACCCGCCTGCTGGTGCCGTTGCTGGGCCGCAACAAGCTGCAGGCCTCGCGCAGCGTGCCCAGTTGTGTGCTGGTGGCGGTCGACTCCGAGGACACCCGCGATCAGGCCCTGGCCGTGGCTCACCGGCTGCGCAGCCGGGGGATCAGCGCCGAAGTCGCCCCCAAGGCGGACAAGTTCGGCAAGCAGATTCGGTTCGCCGACCGCCGGGGCATCCCCTTCGTCTGGTTCGGGGCCGGGACGGATGATTCGGTCAAGGACATCCGCTCGGGAGAACAGGTGCCCGCCGACCCCTCGGCCTGGGAACCCCCGGCCGACGATCTGCGGGTGCGGGTCGACGGCAACTTCTGACCCCCGGCCGCGCGCAGCAGAGGTCACAGAGCCCGTCGGCCGCGCCGTGGGGTGGGTGGTTCGTCCTCGTCGGCGAACAGGTCGTCCAGCGAGAAACCGTGCCGGCCGGTGACCACCACGTCGTCATCGTCCTCGTCGTCGTCCCACACCACCGGGATGCCCCGGGCGGCGGTGTCGACCACGTCGTCGAAATCGTCCTCGGCGTCGTCATCGGCCGGGCCCGGTTCGATGATCGCGTGCCGGCCGGTGATCTCGACCTCGTCGTGATCGTCCTCGGCGTCGTCCCACACCACCGGGATGCCGCGGGCGGCGGTGTCGACGATGTCGTCGTAGTCGCTGCCGGCCGACGGTTCATCGGTGACCGGGGCCTCGGCGTCCGGCTCCGCGGGTTCCTCGTGCTCGGCGGGCGGCTCGGCCACCTCCGCGACCTCGACCTGCTCGGGCACCGGCTCCTCGACGGGCGAATCAGCCGGTTCCTCGACAGGTTTGGCCGCGTCCTCGACCGAGTCATCCTCGAGCCCGTGCGTTTCTTCGAGTCCGTGCGGTTCCGCGGCCTCGGCTGTGGCTTCCGCAGCCCGGTCGGAGGCCGCTTCGGCCCGGTCGTCCTCGGGCTGCGGCGCCGTCGCGAGCAGGTCGCTGCGCTGCGGCATGGGCACGATGCCCGGATCACCCGGCAGCAGATCGGCGGTATCGGGGGTGGGTGCGGTCGGGGCGGTGTCGGTGTCCGGGCCGGCGAAGAAGGCGTGTTGGGCCGCTTCGGTCTCGAGCTCGATGCGCACCTCGGTGGGTGCCGGTTCGGGGCGTTCGGCAAGCTCGTCGGGGGTGCGGGAGGGCTTGGCCGCGCCCGGGAAGGTGATCAGGTCGAGCACCTCGGGCACCATCAGCAGGGCGCCGACGATCGGCATCAGGCTCAACCACCACGGCACCCCGGTGATGAAACCCCACGCACCAACGCCCACCGAGGCCACCAGCATCGACGCCCCGAACACCAACGCCAGACGCCGCCCCAGCGCACTGCGCGGCGACGAGATCAACCCGATATTGGTCAGCGCGGCCAGCCCCGCCACCACACCGATGGGACGGGCCAGCGCCCACCCCAGTACCGCGGCAGCACCGAACACCAGCGCGGCCAACAACGCCGAGGCCATCACCACGATGGTGATCACGCGGGAACGAGGCATACCCAGCAGGCTATCGTCCCCGGGTCACCGACACACCGGCTGACACCCCGCCACCTACACTGGCGCCATGCCGAGCCCCTTCACCGCAGTCGTGTCCAAGCTCTCCCGCCGCACCGAACCCGCCCCCGACACCGTGGTGCTGGAACTGTCCGGTTCATACCCGGCACTCGGCCCACAGAACCCGGTCAAGGCATTGCTGCAACGGGTCGAATCCCTGGAATCGCTGGCCGCGCGGGTGCGCCGGATCCGGCGTGACGAGGATGTCCGCACCGTGCTGGTGCGGGTCAGCGGCCTGACCTGTGGGTTGGCCGGGGCCCAGGCGATCGCCCGGATGCTGGCCGAACTCGCCGAGCACAAGCGGGTGCTGGCACACCTGCAATCGGTGACCATGCTGTCGGTGCTGGCCACCGTCGGCGCCACCGAGATCGTCGCACCGCGCTCGGCCGAGGTGCTGTTGTTCGGGTTCGCCGCCGAGCAGCTCTACCTGGGCAAGTTCCTGCGCACCCACGGGGTGGAGTTCGAGAACCTCCGGATCCGGGAGTACAAGGCGGCGCTCACCCGGTTCTCCGAGGATCGGATGGACGAACACAACCGGGAACAACTCACCGCCTACCTGAACTCCGTCGAGGCCGAATGGGTCGACCGGGTCGCCGCGGTCCGCAAGCTGCCGCGCGAGGCCGTCGCGGGCTGGCTCTCGGCCGGCATCGGCTCTGCGGACGCCGCCCGGGAGGCAGGGGTCTTGCACCGGGTCGCCTATGAGGACGAACTGGTCACCGATGTCACCGACAGCCCCGCGGCCGCGATGGACGTGCTGCTCGACCGGTTGGACGGCCGTGGCAGGCGTGGTGAGCAACGGGTCGCCGTGGTGCCGGTGCTCGGCACCATCGTGACCGGACGCCCCCAGTCGGTGCCGCTGCCGCCACCGTTCGGGCCCGGCCCGATGGCCTGGTCGGGAGTGGTCGTCCAAGCTCTGCGACAGGCCAAGGCGGACGAACGCACCGCCGCGATCGTGCTGTACGTGGATTCCGGCGGCGGGTCCGCGCTCGCCTCCGATCTGATCTGCCGGGAGATCGAAACCTCCACCAAGCCCGTGGTCGCGGTGATGGGGGAGGTCGCCGGCAGCGGCGGCTACTACGTGCTGGCCAAGGCCGACCGGGTACTGGCCAGCCCCTTCACGATCACCGGCAGCATCGGGGTGGTCACCGGCAAACCGGTGCTGGCCGAGTTCCACCAACGCCACGGCTTCACCCCCGAATCGGTCGGCCGGGAGCAGGCCCTGCTGAGTTCGACGGCCCGCCGCTTCACCGAGGACCAACGCGCCTGGGTGGAGGACATGATGGCCGAGGTGTACGACCAATTCACCACCGTGGTCGCCGAGGGCCGCCGGATGCCGGTCGAACGCGTCGACGAACTCGGCCGCGGCCGGATCTGGAGCGGACGCGACGCCCGCGAACTCGGCCTGATCGACGACTACGGCGATCTGGAGTCGGCGATCGCCGAGGCCCGTCGGTTGGGCGGGGTGGACGAGGACGCCCCCACCTGGACGCCGACTCCGAAACGGCCCCTGCTGCCCAGCACCGAGGTGGGCCGCTCGGTCGAGGCCGGGCTGCTGGCCCGGCTGTGGCCCTTCGGTGGGGAACGGGTACTGACCTGGTTGGACGCCCCGATCCGCGTGCACTGATCGGGTGCGTGCCGACGCCCCGGGTGTGGCAAGGTTGGACGGTGGCCATCCGGCCCGTTCGACTGTGGAAGGACAAACGTGATTCGCACCCATCAGGCCGGCACTCTGCGCGCCTCCGATATCGGCAGCACGGTCACCCTCGCGGGCTGGGTTGCCCGGCGTCGGGACCACGGCGGGGTGGCCTTCCTGGATCTGCGGGATTCCTCGGGCATCGTCCAGGTGGTCGTCCGCGACGAGGTGCTGGCCGCCTCCGGCGCCCACGACCTGCGCAACGAGTACTGCATCACGGTGACCGGCGTGATCGAGTAGCGGCCCGAGGGCAACGCGAACCCCGATCTGGCCACCGGTGAGATCGAGGTCACGATCAGCGAGATGGACGTGCTCAACCCGTCCGCCCCGTTGCCCTTCCAGATCGACGAGCGGATCACCGTCGGCGAGGAAGCCCGGCTGAAGTACCGCTACCTCGACCTGCGCCGACCCGCCCAGGGTGCCGCCCTGCGGTTGCGTTCGGAGGTGAACCGGGTCGCCCGCGAGGTGCTCGGGGAACACGACTTCGTCGAGATCGAAACCCCCACCCTGACCCGGTCGACCCCCGAGGGAGCCCGTGACTTCGTGGTGCCCGCGCGACTGTCGCCCGGCTCCTGGTACGCGCTGCCGCAGAGCCCCCAGTTGTTCAAGCAGTTGCTGATGGTGGCCGGTATGGAGCGCTACTACCAGATCGCGCGCTGCTACCGCGACGAGGACTTCCGGGCCGACCGTCAGCCCGAGTTCACCCAGCTCGACGTCGAGATGAGCTTCGTCGACCAGGACGACGTGATCGCCCTCGCCGAAGAACTGATGGTGCGGATCTGGGCCCTGAAGGGGTATGAGCTGACCGCTCCGTTCCCGCGGATCACCTACCACGAGGCGATGAACCGGTACGGCTCGGACAAGCCCGACCTGCGCTTCGACAACCCGATCACCGAACTGACCGAACACTTCGCCGACACCCAGTTCCGGGTCTTCCAGGCCGAGTATGTCGGCGCCGTGGTGATGCCCGGTGGCGGGTCGCTGCCGCGCCGCCAGTTCGACGCCTGGCAGGAATGGGCCAAGCAGCGCGGCGCCAAGGGCCTGGCCTATGTCACCGTCGGTGAGGACGGCGAACTCGGCGGCCCGGTCGCCAAGAACCTGTCGGACGCCGAACGCTCCGGGCTGGTGGACGCCGCCGGCGCGACGGCCGGGGACGCCATCTTCTTCGCCGCCGGCAAGCGGAAGGCCTCCCAGGAACTGCTCGGTGCGGCCCGGGTGGAGATCGCCCAGCGCACCGGGATGATCGCCGAGGACGCCTGGGCGTTCTGCTGGGTCGTCGACGCGCCCCTGTTCGAACCGACCGGTGACGCGGTCGCCGCCGGTGATGTCGCCGTCGGCGCCGGGGCCTGGACCGCGGTACACCACGCCTTCACCTCACCCAAGCCGGAATCGCTGGACACCTTCGACACCGACCCGGGGTCGGCGCTGGCCTACGCCTACGACATCGTCTGCAACGGCAACGAGATCGGTGGCGGCTCGATCCGTATCCACCGTCGCGACATCCAGGAGCGGGTGTTCGCGGTGATGGGCC
>JAAYAO010000103.1 GCA_012719335.1 Propionibacterium sp.
ACGTTCCAGCACCGGTGACCTGCTGTCGCGGCTGACCAACGACATCGACACCATCGGCCAAACCATGCAGAACAGCCTGATCGGGCTGGTGTCGTCCTCGGTGCTGTTCTTCGGCACCTTCTTCGTGATGGTCTTCACCGAGTGGCGGATGGCTCTGGCCGCGGTGGGCGCCTCGGTGCTCGGGTTCGTGCTGATGTCGGTGATCATGGGCCGCTCGCAGAAGTACTTCCGGGGCCGGCAGCGGTGGTTGGGCAAGCTCAACGGCCACGTCGAAGAGACTTACACCGGGCACCTGGTGGTGAAGGCCTTCAACGGGGTCGGCCGGGAGCGGGCCGAGTTCGACCGGCTCAACGACGAGGTCGCCGAAGCGGAGTGGCGTTCCCAGTTCGTGTCCGGGCTGATGCAGCCGTTGATGATGTTCATGGGCAACCTCGGTTATGTCGCGGTGTGCGTGGTCGGTGCGGTGCTGGTGCTGGACGGGACGATCACCTTCGGCGTGATCGTGGCATTCATGCTGTACATCCGGTTGTTCACCCAACCGCTGATGCAGTTGGCGCAGGCCGCCACGAACCTGCAGAGCACCGCCGCGGCCTCGGAGCGGGTGTTCGAGTACCTCGATGCCGAGGAGTTGCCCGCCGAGACACCCACCGCCGCGCGTCCGGCCCCGGTGCGGGGTTCGGTGGAGTTCGACCATGTCCGGTTCGGCTACGACCCCGACCGTCCGGTGATCAACGACTTCACCGAATCGGTCGCCCCCGGCGAGACCATCGCGATCGTCGGGCCGACCGGGGCCGGCAAGACCACCCTGGTGAACCTGTTGATGCGCTTCTACGAGGTGGACGCCGGGCAGATCCGGATCGACGGCGTGCCGATCACCGAGATGTCGCGGGCCGATGTGCGATCGATGTTCGACATGGTGTTGCAGGACACCTGGCTGTTCGAGGGCACCCTCGCCGAGAACATCGCCTTCAACACCCCGGGCGCGACCCGCGACCGCATCGAGAAGGCCTGCCGCGACATCGGGCTCGACCACTACGTCAACACCCTGCCCGAGGGCCTGGACACGGTCCTCACCGATTCGACCACCCTGTCGGCCGGCCAGCGGCAGTTGCTGACGATCGCCCGTTCGATCGTGCACAACGCGCCCATGTTGATTCTGGACGAGGCCACCAGTTCGGTCGACACCCGCACCGAGATCCTGGTGCAGCAGGCCATGGCCGACCTCACCGAAGGCCGTACCGCCTTCGTGATCGCCCACCGCCTGTCCACCATCCGCGACGCCGACCGCATCCTGGTGATGGACCACGGCGACATCGTCGAATCGGGCAGCCACGCCGAACTGCTGGCCGCCGACGGGTTCTACGCCACCCTCTACCGCAGCCAGTTCGACCCGGTGGCCTAGCAGTCCGCGGTGGCGCCCGATAGCGTGAAGTGACAATCGACACCGACGAAGGAGCAGGTATGCAGAATTCTCCGCTGGCCAAGCTGAACGACGTTCCCCGGTTCGACGTCACCAGTACCGACGTCGCCGATGGCGAGCAGCTCGGGGCGCGCCATCTCTCCGGCAAGATGGGGGTTGAGGGAGGCGAGGACGTCTCGCCGCAGCTCGCCTGGGCGGGCGCCCCGGAAGGAACCAAGTCCTTCGCGGTGACCTGCTACGACCCGGACGCCCCCACCCAGTCGGGCTGGTGGCACTGGGCGGTGTTCAACCTGCCCG
>JAAYAO010000104.1 GCA_012719335.1 Propionibacterium sp.
CGACGACCACGTTCGCGACGACCGCGTGCACGATGACCGCGACGACCGGATCCGGGACGACCGGGGCCACCGCGACGATCGCCTCGACGGTGACCGCGTCCACGATGACCGGGTGGCCGACGGCCGGCGCATCGATGATGACCGGCCGCGCGAGTTCGGCACCGACCAGTACCCCGACGAAGCACCACGCCGCGGACACGACGAACCCCGCGCCTGAGCCATCGGCGACCGGAGGGGACAGCCGGTACGCTGGGGCACGCCGTGGCCCCCGTAGCCCAACGGCAGAGGCAGGCGGCTTAAACCCGCTCCAGTGTGGGTTCGAATCCCATCGGGGGCACCCCCGGTCGTCGATGCGGGGCCTGACGCCGGGCTCTGGCAGACTCCGGTGCATGAGCTCTCCTGCACCGTCCGGGCGGCGTGCCCGTTGGATTCTGCCGGTCGTCATCGTGGCGGGCCTGGTGGCGTTGTTGCTGGTCGGCCTGGTCGGGTGGATGTTCTTTCGTCCGGTGCTGCCCGGCGACTACGGCAAGGTGCACGGCGAAAGCCGGTTGCTGCTCGATCGGCACAACAACGAGGTGATGTTCCAGGTCGTCCAACTGGCCCAGACCGACACCGCCGACCCGGACGCGAACCGGGCCCGGGTCGAGTCGATGATGACGGTGGTCGACGAGTACGGCGCCGCGGTGCAGGGGCTGACCGGGGAGCGTGCCTTCGACGACCCCGAGGTCGCCGAGGCCTACCGTCCGGTCACCGAGGCGGTGTCGTCCTATCGCGACTTCCTGGCCGACTGGGGTGACTCGATTCCGCCGGTGAAACACATGCAACAGGTCTGCCACGAGTTCGACCGGGAGCACTCCTACATGGACAGCTCGGCCACCGGGGAGGCCTTCGACACCGCCGCCGCGAATTGCCTGGCCGCGGTCGAGGAGGCCCGCGACGTCGAGGTGCAGGACGGCATCGTCCAGGCTCGCGCCGACTACCTGGAACAGCGGCGGGCCGCCTGGCAGCTCAACGGTGAGGCCCGCGCGGGTGGTCGGCTCGACCGGAGCAAGAACCAGCAGGCGATCCGGGCCGACCACGAGGCCACCAATGCCTGGAGCGCCGCCGACCAGCAGGCCGCCGCCGACGTCGTGACCGCTCTCGACACCGGTTCGGGGGAGGTCGTCTCGGCCTGGGAGGAATTCGGCCGGATGCTCGAAGCACGTTCCTGACACCCGGGCCTACCTGAGCGAAAGGTAATGATTCATTACCTAAGATGTCGCCATGATGTCGGTGTGGTTAACGCGGTTGGAGTCCCCGGCGAAACGCGTCCCCCGACTCCTGTACGCGGGCATCGCCACGATCATGGTGGTCTTTCTGATCACCTACATCCTGCACAAGACCACCGGCCAAGTGCCGTTGTCGGTGCTGACCCTGCTGCACATCAACACCGAACTGTCGATTCCGGCCTGGTACAACTCGATCCTGTTGCTGCTCGGCGCCGTGTTGGCGACCTTCGGCCTGTTCACCGCTCGCGCCGGGGAACGGCGGGGGGTGGGTGATGCTGATGGTGCTGTTGACCTATCTCAGCGCCGACGAGATGGCCAGTATCCATGAGCAGTTCGGACGCCTGGCCCGCATCGTGCCCGCCCTCGACATCGGGAGTTTCCCCTGGGTGGTGCCCGGCATCGTGATTGCAACGCTCGGGTTGATCGTGGCGGTGTACTTCGGACGTAGCCTGCCCACCGGTCTGCCGCCGAAACTGTTGGCCGCGGGCGTGGTCTACGGCGCGGGAGCCCTCGGTGTCGAGATCATCACCGGTTTCGTCAAGAACGCCTATCCGGACAGCTTCATGATCTACCAGGTACTGCAGACCGGGTTGCAGATTCTGGAGGAGGGGCTCGAGATGATCGCCTGCGTGATGGTGATCGCGGCCCTGCTGTGGGTGTTCGAGCGCGATGACGATCGGTTGCCACGTTTGGCGAAGCATCTGGGGCAGTGACCGATACCGCCTACACTGGACGCGTCACGACCGAGCGCCTGAAAGGCATCGCATGTTTCACAGCTCCAATCCTGTGCTGACCCGGCAGCAGGAATTCCAGCCGCGGTACTCGTCGGCCCCGCACGCCGGCCAGCAGTACGCCGACCCTCGCTACCAGCAGCAGTACGGTGATCCGCGCCACCAGCAGCAGTACGGTGACCCGCGGCTCCGGGGCGGGGACATCTACGGTGGCGCCCCGGTGCAGCAGCCGCCGGCCGAAGGCGTGATGACGATGGAGGACGTCATCGCCAAGACCGCGCTCTGTCTCGGCCTGGTGGCCGCGGTGGCGGCAGCAGCCTGGTTCCTGATTCCCGACGCGCTGATCTACCCCGCGCTGATCGGCGCCGGCCTGTTGTCCATCGTGGCGGTCGTCGCGGTGATGATGATCAAGAAGATCAACCCGGTGGTGGTCTTCGGCTACGCCCTGGTCGAGGGTGTCTTCGTCGGCATGCTGTCGAAGATCTTCGAGTACAGCTACCCGGGCATCGTGGTGACCGCGGTGGTGTCCACCTTCATGGTGGCCGGGGTGGTACTCGCCGCCTACCGCTTCTTCAACCTGGGCCGGGTGGCCAGCCGCATTCGCAAGATCGTGATCATTGCCACCGCCGGGCTGGCGCTGGCGCTGGTGGCGAACTTCCTGCTGAACATCTTCGGGGTCTTCGACCTCGGGCTGCGGGCCGGGGTCACCGGCCCGGTCACCCCCCTGGTGATCGGGGTTTCCGCGCTGGCGGTGGTGCTGGCCACCCTGAACCTGATCCTGGACTTCGAGTTCATCGAATCGGGTATCCGCAATCGCGCCCCCGCCTCGATGTCCTGGGTGGCAGCCTTCGGCCTGACCGTCACGATGATCTGGCTCTACACCGAGATTCTGCGGATCATTTCCTACTTCCGTCGCTGATACCCGCGGATCGGGTATCCCCCGAATCGCTATATCGCCCCTATGCTTGGCTCACCCCGGCATGGGGGCGATCTGCGTGATGGAGGTTGGCGGTGCGCTACAACGAGAAGGCGAGTCTGGATCCGTCCCGGATGCGAACCGGTGGTGGCGGCGGACGGGGACGCGGCGGTATCGCGATCGGCGGCGGTATCGGTGGTCTGGTGATCCTGGTCATCGCCCTGCTGTTGGGCATCGACCCGGGCATGTTGACCGGTGGCCCGGCCCCCGACCCGCAGGAGCCACAGCAGAGCAACGCCTACGAACGCTGCCAGGGTGAGGGCATCGACATCTCCGAGGATCGCGAATGCCGCTGGGTCGCCTACGAGAACTCGATCCACAACTACTGGGAAGAGAACGTGCAGGGCTACCAGCCGGCCTCGATGAACATCTTCACCGGCCAGATCAGCACCGGCTGCGGTACCGCCGACTCGTCGGTCGGCCCCTTCTACTGCCCCGCCGACATGGGTATCTACCTCGACACCGGCTTCTTCGACCAGCTCACCGAACAGCTCGGCGCCCAGGGTGGTGACGCCGCCGAGGCGTACGTGATCGCCCACGAGTTCGGCCATCACATCCAGAACCTCACCGGTGACATGGACAAGGCCCAGCAGGATCGTTCCACCGGCCCCGAATCGGCCGCGGTGCGCCTCGAACTGCAGGCCGACTGCTATGCCGGGGTTTGGCTGAGCAACGCCACCGCCGACCCGCAGAGCCCGATCGCCGAAGTCACCCACGACGACGTGGCCCGGGCCCAGGACGCGGCCCACTCGGTCGGCGACGACCGGATCCAGGAGCGGGTAGCCGGTCGGGTCGACCGGGAATCGTGGACCCACGGTTCGGCCGAGCAGCGCCAGAAGTGGATGCGGGTCGGCTTCGATTCCGGTGACCCGCGTCAGTGCGACACCTGGAGCGGGGGCCTCTGAGCTCAGCGGCATGATCAAGTATCTGGGCTCCAAGCGCCGCCTGGTCGGGGTGCTCGGGGAGTTGGCGGCCCGATCCGGAGCCACCACCGCGCTGGACCTGTTCACCGGCACCACCCGGGTCGCCCAGGAATTCTGCCGTCGCGGTATCCACACCACCGCGGTCGACCTGGCCTCCTACAGTGAGGTCTTCGCCCGCTGCTATGTCGAGTTGGACGCCGCCGCGGTGACCGCCGACCGCGACGCCGAGTTGGCCGAAGCCCTCAAGTGGCTGGAGCGGTTGCCGCCGGTGCGCGGTTACGTCACCGAGGTGTTCTGCGAGCGGGCCCGCTACTTCCAGCCCACCAACGGCCAACGGATCGACGCCATCCGCGACGGGATCGAGCGGCGCTATGCCGACTCCTGGTTGCGCCCGGTGCTGTTGACCAGCCTGATCGAGGCCGCCGATCGGGTCGATTCGACCATCGGGCTGCACATGGCCTACCTGAAGAACTGGTCGGCCCGCTCGCACCGTCCCCTGCAACTGCGCCGGCCCGAGTTGGTGCCCGGCACCGGACGGGCGGTGCGCGGCGACGCCACCGCCCTGGTCGACGAGCTGCCCCCGGTGGACCTGGCCTACCTGGATCCGCCCTACAACCAACACCGGTACTTCACGAACTACCACATCTGGGAAACCCTGGTGCGCTGGGACGAGCCGGCCACCTACGGGGTGGCCTGCAAACGCACCGACGCCCGCGAACCCGGCACCCGTACCGTGCTGGACAGCCGGCGCACCATGCCCGCGGCCCTGGCCGACCTGATCGCCCGGGTGCGGGCCGAACTGGTGGTGGTGTCGTTCAACGACGAGGGGTTCGTGCCGTTGAACGACCTGGTGCGGATGTGCCGGGTGCGCGGGGCGGTCGAGGTGCTGGCCTTCGACAGTCAACGCCACATCGGGCACCGGATCGGGGTGCACAACCCACGCGGTGAGTTGGTCGGGGAGCCCGGCCGGGGCCGCAACCTCGAGTACGTCCTGGTGGCCGGTGCCCCCGAGGTGGTCGCGGCGACGGTGGCCGAACACGCCTCCCTGTTGCCCCGGACGTGAACCCCTGCGGGCGATGTCCGCCACCGGCGCGATTTCTACCGTGGTGACATCGGCTCACCGTGGAAGGAACCCGCCGCGGTTAGGCTGTGCCCGTCGAACCAGAGGTGGCCCGGGCCACCGCAACGGAAGGCGGGACGGATGAGTCACGGGCAACCACCGCAGGGGCCCCACCACCCCCGGGGTGGGCCGGCGCACCCGTACGGCCCCCACCTCGGGCCGCAGGGGCCCTACCCCGGCGGGACGCCCCGCCCGGCGAAGAAGAACACCGCCTGCGTGGTGATCGCCGCCGTGGTCGCGGGCTTCGTCCTGCTGACGCTGGTGTTCATCGCGGTGCTGGTGTTTCGGATCATGGGCTCCGACGACCCCACCTCGGCGAGTGCGCCCACCGACCCCGGGCGCGATGATCTGCCGAGCTTCACCGGCGAGCTGCACGGGGCCGGCACGGGGGCGGCTGCCGGTGCGATGACCACCTGGCGCAGCGCACTCGAAACCGGCTCCTTCACCCTGCAGTACGACCCGACCGGCGACCATCACGGGCTGGAACGTTTCCTGGCCGGGGAGAATCCCTTCGCGATCACCACCACACCGATGGACGACACCCGGTTCGCCGACGGCGGCACCTGTGCCGCACCACCACTGCACCTGCCGATCCTGGCCACCCCGGTCGCCCTCTCGGCCCGGCTGCCCGGTATCGAACAGGTGGTGCTGGACGCCGACACGGTGGCCGGGATCTACACCGGTGAGGTCGCCCGCTGGGACGACCCCGCGATCACCGCACTGAACCCGGACGTCGACCTGCCCGCGGTGAAGATCACCCCGGTGTACCGCAGCGACTCCGGCGCCACCACCGCCGCGGTCACCGAATGGCTGACCGCCGCCGGGGCCTGGACACTGGAACCGGGGCAGACCTGGCCGGGGGAACACGGCACCGGAGCCGACGGTGACGACGGCGTGGTCGAGGCACTGGGCACCGACGGGGCGCTCGGCTACCTGCCGGTGCACCGCCTCGCCGACGGAACCACCGAGATCCTGCTGCGCCACGGTGGCGCGGACCTGTCCGCGCGCGGCCCCGAGGCGGCCTACCTGATCGACGGTTCACCCAAGGTGCCCGGGCGCCCCGAACACGACCAGTCGCGCCAACTCGATCGCAACATCGCGGGCGCCTACCCGGCCACCATGGTGAGTTGGCTGGTGGTGTGCGGGCAGTACGCCGATCCCGCCGACGCCACCCTGGTGCGGGATGTGTTCGGGTGGATGGTGTCCCCCGAGGGGCACCGGGTGGTGGTGATGCAGGAGCAGAGCGCCGCCTTCTCCGATCAGGTCTACGACGACCTGGCCGCCGCCATCGACAGCATCGGCTAGGCGGGCTGGTTACGCTGTACCCATGAGCAACCTGCCGATCTCGTCCAAGTACCGCAGCACCCCGATGGAGCCGGTGGACGATGAGGAGCGCAACCAACTCACCACCCGGCTGAACGATGCCTTCACCGAGGGCAAGCTCGAGGACGCCGACTACCGGGCCCGGCTCGACCGGCTCTACGCCGCCCGCACCCTGGGCGAACTGGTGCCCGTGGTCGAGGGGCTCCCGCCGGTGCAGACCTACCAGGATCCGGCGATCGTGGCCCAGGGCGACACCGCTCCGGGGGAACTCGCCCCCAGCCGTGACGCGAGCCGGTTCGCGCTGGCGGTGGGTGGCGGCGTCGCGGTCAGCATCGTGTTGCTGGTGATCCTGCTGGTCATTCTGTTGTGAGCCGGGGCCGGGCTACGGTGACCGGCACAACGACGAGACCTGGGATGTGTGATGAGCGGGTGGCAGGGCGGTGGTTCACCGTTCGACCGGGGCACGCCGGGGTCGACGGCCCCGGGCGGGTGGCCCGCGACCACCCAGCAGGGATGGTCGGCCAACCCCGGCTGGGACGGCCGCCCACCCTGGAACCCGACCGGGCACGGCCAACCCGGCTGGCAGACCCCACCGGGTTGGGGAGCCGTACCACCACCGCCCCCTGCACCGCAGCGTCGGTGGCGACCGGTGCTGATCGGCGTGATCGCCACGGTGCTGGTGTTGGGGGTCGCCTTCGTCGTCCTCGCCCTGACCGGACGCTCCGCCCCGGTGGCCGAACCGGCCCCCGAGCCGACCACCAGCGACCCCACCGGTGCACCGACCCCGACCGAGGACCCACCACCCACACCCACCGAAACCCCGGCACCCGACCCGGATCCGCCACCCGAACCCGACCCCACCCCGACGCCGACCCCGGATCCGACCCCGGCGGGTGATGACCCGGTGCCACCGGAACACAACGGCGCACCCTACGATCAGGGGCACCCGGCCGACCCGGGTGATCACCGGTTGCTACCGCAGACCCCCGAGTACGCCCGGGGCATCCTGCAGAACAACCACCTCTACTGGCAGGCCGCCAACGACGTGACCTGCTCGGCCCGTCCGGCCCATATCGCCGACCCCGACCGGGAACAACAGCACCGGGGATTGCTCGACTGCGCCGCCGGGGTGTTCGGCCCCGGGATCGACGCGGCCTTCGAAGCGTCCCCCGAGCCCGAACTCTTCTACTACTCCGGCCCGGTCACCTCACCCTGCGGCACCCTGGGAGCCGAGGCGTGGGGCTGGTTCTGCGGTGCCGGCGGCACCCCCGAAACCGAGACGACCGGCATCTACCTGAATGTGGACACCCTGCACGAAGGGCCCGCCATGTTGACCACCCACGTGCTGTTGCACGAGTACTCGCACTACCTTCAATGGCGCACCCGGAATCTGGTCGCCCAACAGTTGTGGCCCGAGGACGGGATCACCACGATGAAGCGCAGCGAGAGTCAGGTGGAGTGCCTCGGAGGCCTGCTCAGCGGCCGGATCAGCGGTGCCGGATACACCCGCGACGACTACCGGTGGTGGGTCGAGTACTACGCCGAGATGGGTGAGGTGGCCGGGTACGGCACCGGTGCCGAACGTTGGGCGTGGATCTGGGCCGGGTACAACGCCGGTGAGGCGTCGATGTGCAATACCTGGGTGCTGGACCGGATCTGACCGGCCGGTAACGCCCCGTGGACGCCGGTGTGAACTAAAACACCGGTGGTCGGTGGCGCGGAAAATCCGGCCTAGTATGGGATGCGTGGCACGCCAAGAGATCACTCCGACCAAAATCCGCGACCACGTGTCGCGGTTGGGTGAGCTGTATCCCCCGATCCCGCTGAGCTCCATCGACCGCACCGTGCAGAACCCCGACCTGGTGCGTGACCGATACGGTCATTTGCTGACCTATCTGGCCCGGGTCGAACTCGAGGTCGACCGCAACGTGCTCGAACTGTTGACCGTGTTGCCCGACGTGGAGGAGAACGACCGGTTCTTCTACGAGGACGTGTGGCAGCCCCAGGAGATCCAACACGGCATCATCCTCGACCAACTCGGTCAGGACATCGGCATGTTGCCCTCCGAACCGATGCTGGAAGTGAACTGGAAGTACAAGCTGCTCGGTGCCCTCGGTCGCTTCCGGGGCATCCAGGACGTCTCCCGGTTGCTCTACTACCTGACCGGCGCGAGCACCGAACGTCAGGCCGTGCTGGCCTACAACACCTTCACCGACGGGCTGGCCGAACTCGGCGAGCAGGCGATGGTGGAAACCGTGATCACCCCGATCAAGCGCCAGGAACCTGGCCACTTCGCCTTCTACCGGATGTCGGCCGAGTACATGGTGAACACCTACAAGATGAAGCCCTGGCAGTTGTGGTTGACCCGGATGCTGCGCAAGGTGTCGTACAACCTGGTCGGCACCAACGGGTTGCCCCGGTTCAAGCAGGACATGGGCAGCGTGATCGCCACCCTCGGGGTGGACGCCGACCTGGAGAAGTACGCCAAGGAGATCGGCCGCCTCGAAGCCCGGGTGCTGTGGGCCAACCGCAACGGGATGGAGTTTCCGCCGTACTTCCTGACCGCCCTGCGCGAATCGGTCGAGATGTACCGCGAATACGGCCTGGGGCACGTCCGCACCGCGGTCTGATATCACACCTCACGCCGCAATTGGGTGGTTCGCGGCTCGGCGTGTAATATGTCTCCTCGGTCACCTGTGCCGGTGATCTGTCGACGCGTGCAAGTGCACAGATGGGGATTCATGGCGAAGAAAGAGGGAGCACTCGAACTCGAGGGCACCGTGGTGGAGGCTCTGCCGAACGCGATGTTCCGGGTTGAACTGGCCAACGGCCACAAGGTGTTGGCCACGATCAGTGGCAAGATGCGGCAGCACTACATCCGCATCCTCCCGAGCGACCGCGTGGTCGTCGAAGTCTCCGCCTACGACCTCAACCGCGGACGCATCGTCTACCGGCACAAGTAAGCCACAGCAAGACAGACCCATCCACCCACATCCGGGCATGGCTTTTTCATGCCCGGCGCCGATCGGAGAAAGTAGCTCGATGAAGGTTCAGCCGAGCGTCAAGAAGATCTGCGACCGGTGCAAGGTGATTCGCCGGCACGGTCGTGTGATGGTGATCTGCGACAACCCGCGCCACAAGCAGCGTCAGGGCTGATCGCAGCACAACTCAACAAAGCGCGGACGCAAACCCCGCCGGCCTGCCAGGCCGGCGGAACCACCCCCGGACGAAGGCCGGGGCCCTGCTCATGGCGGGCGGGGACGCGACGCGCCGGACACCTTCGCAGCTCAATGGCAAAGAGCTGACCAACCCAGAGAGGAACCCGCCTCATGGCACGTTTGATCGGTGTCGATCTTCCGCGCGACAAGCGCTTGGAGGTCGCACTCACCTACATCTTCGGCGTCGGCCGTACCCGCGCCCTGGAAACCCTCGCAGCCACCGGCATCAGCGGTGAACTCCGTGTGCACGAGCTCACCGATGAGCAGTTGGTGGCGCTGCGCGACCACATCGAAGCGAACTACCAGGTCGAGGGTGATCTCCGTCGTGAGGTCGCCGCCGACATCCGCCGCAAGGTCGAGATCGGCTCCTACCAGGGCCGTCGTCACCGCAGTGGCCTGCCCGTGCGCGGTCAGCGGACCCGCACCAACGCGCGTCAGCGCAAGGGCAAGAAGAAGGCCGTGGCCGGTAAGAAGAAGAAGTAGTAGGGGAGAAACCACATGGCTACTGCAGGACGCAGCGGCGGCGCCAAGAAGGTGCGCCGCAAGGAAAAGAAGAATGTGATCGCCGGTCAGGCGCACATCAAGTCGACCTTCAACAACACCATCATCGCGATCACCGATCCGAACGGCCAGGTCATCTCCTGGGCGTCGGCCGGCACGGTCGGCTTCAAGGGTTCGCGCAAGTCGACCCCCTACGCCGCCCAGATGGCCGCCGAGGCCGCGGGTCGCCGCGCCATGGAGCACGGCATGAAGCGCGTCGACGTGTTCGTGAAGGGCCCCGGTTCGGGCCGCGAAACCGCGATCCGCTCGCTGGGTGCCCTCGGCCTGGAGATCGGCCCGATCTCCGACGTCACCCCGATTCCGCACAACGGTTGCCGCCCGCCCAAGCGCCGGCGCGTCTGAGACAACGAAAGGACTGAACAGACATGGCCCGCTACACCGGCCCAATGACCAAGAAGTCCCGTCGTCTCGGGACCGACCTCGTCGGCAACGACAAGGCCTTCGAGCGCCGTCCGTACCCCCCGGGTGTCCACGGTCGCGGCCGCACGAAGGATTCCGAGTACTCGCTGCAGCTGCGCGAGAA
>JAAYAO010000105.1 GCA_012719335.1 Propionibacterium sp.
CGAATCACCTCGGCGACTCGATCCACCACATCGCCGGACCGGGTTGCCGGGGTATCCTCCGAAAGGTCGTCGGCGACGGTGTCCGCGTCAACCGTGGGCATTGTCCGGACCCGGATCCATCACGCCCAACTGGCGGGCGTGTAGTTCGCTGAAGACCTCGGGCGTTTGTGCCGCCACGATCTCCAGCTGCATCGGATCCAAGAGGATGGTGTATCCACGCTTGGGCACGAACAGTTGCAGGCGTTCACCGTTCTTGGTGTGAACCTTGCGGTACCGAACACCGGTGAACTCGTTACCGATACCGTGCCACTCCTCGGCCTCGACAATCCCAGTATCGTGCGGTGGCTCTGCGCCGGGGACGAACTCGGGGACCTCCGGTTCGTCGGGGAAGTCAGGGTGTTTCTTCATCTGGTCCATGCTGATCAGCTCCTAGTTGATGGCGGTGCGCCGGATCTCCGCTCCGGTTGCGTCGGGGCGCACTCCTCGAAGCACGGGCAATTTGTCCCGTACTGCTGTGACTCGTTCCAGGTCCAACTCAAGCACTTGCACCGCATACGGCCTGTCATCGAGGTCGGCGAGTACTTCACCCCACGGGTCGACAACCATCGCGTGGCCATATGTTTCGAATGCGTCTTCTGCCCCGTCCTCACCGTGGACGGTGGCCGACGCCACCACGAAAGCAGCGCTTTCGATCGCACGGGCCCGCAGCAGTACTTCCCAGTGCGCAGCACCCGTGGTGCGTGTGAATGCGGAGGGGACAAGTAGCACTTCAGCGCCGGCGATGGCCAGGTTGCGGTACAGCTCGGGGAATCGAACGTCATAACAAATTGTGACGCCGATCGCGACGCCATCGACCTCGACGATCAACGGGGCCGTTCCGGATTGTTCCACTGAACTTGCCTCGAAGGACTGCCCTCCGATGCGGGCGTCGAAGAGGTGAATCTTGTCGTAGCGTTCGGCAATCGTGCCCTCTCGGCCGAATACCAGTGCGGAGTTGAACACACCCTCATCCGTCTGGTTCTTCAACCCGCCGAGGACAACCACCACGCCGTGCTCGGCGGAGGCTTCCGCCAGTGCCCGAATGGGCGAATCATCAGTCCGGAACGCGGCCGCACGCATTTCGGCGTTGCTGCCCAACATGAGCCCGTTCTCCGGCAGTACCACCAACTGGGCACCGCCGGCGGCGCATTCTGCAATGGACTTCAAGGCCTTCTCGAGGTTCTCCTCGATGTCCCGGGTCGCATGCCATTGGGTGAGGCCAACCGACAAGGTGCGGGTCACTGAGCATCCTCCAACTTCATCCGAACAACTGTCCAACCCCCACCGGAGGCCTCCATGGCCTCGTAGGTGTACACCTCGCCGCTGATTCCGGGGCCAACCAGGCCCAGCATGATGAGCCAGTTGAGGAACTCGTACTGTCCGTGGTCGAGCAGCGGGAACGGTTCGATGTTCGAGATGTCGATCGCTCGTCCTGCTTGCAGCATCGCCAGAATGTACGAGTCGAACTCGACATCAACCGCGCCGAACTTGCCCGGATCAAGCCAGTGGCTCAACCCGCCGGTGGCAAGCATCGCCACCTTGAGTCCCGACTTCTCCACTGCATCGCGCATCGCCCTACCGAATTCGCGGGCACCGAACGGGGAGTAGCTACGGTGCGGCTGCGTAATGATCGGGACGACCTTGACGTCCGGACGCGGCAGCATCAGCCGCAGCGGCACCACCAGACCGTGGTCCAGGTCAACGCGGGGAGCTGCTTCGACCTCGAGTCCGGCGGCTCGCACCGCGTCCACGATGAGGCCGGCCATCTCGGGGTCCCCAACCAAGTCGAGATCCAAGTCGGAGCGTTTGAAGAACGCCATCGACCCGGTGTGGTTGTCGGCGGTGCCGACCACGAAGTGATGAGTCTCGAAGCTCTGGAAGTGGCAGTCCGCCGTTACCAGGATCACATCGGGATCGGCCGCCTTGAGGTCGGCAGCCATCTTTGCGTAGCCGGCCAGCAGCCGCTCGACACCGTCCGCCGGGTCGATTTCCGGCCGTGCCAGCAGATCCGGCACGTGGGATGCGCCACCGGCGTAGACCAGGCCCTGCGGGAGATCCGCGGGGGGGAGTGGGGTGCTGGTATCCACCTGGAACTGGCCGGTGGAATCGGTGTCTCCCAGGTTGTCCTGAAACCAGCGGCTGACCAGAATCGTGATCCCGTCGTTGACGCCGGCCGAACGCAACCGGTCGCGGTCGCCCCGCAGGATCACGTCCAACCATTCGCGCTCGATGCCGAGCCTGGTGGCCGCCCCATCCGGATCACGGCGAGCCAGATCCAGAACGTCCGCATCCTGAGCGAGGGTCAGGATTGCTTGATCGAGTCCTGCCATGTCACACCAGCTTTCCGTCAACGACAACCTCGACGTCGTCCACCTTGACCGTGCAGTTGTTCATGGGGATGTCCAAGTGGGCCGGAGTCTCCCGGTTGGCGAACCGGTTCGAGCCCGTCGACCACATGAAGTTGCCGGCCACCGACCGGAGCCCCTGGCCATACAAGGAGCGGGGGTCGTAGACGTCGAAGGCGGACCAGCGTGCGGTGGGCAGCAGCCCCCAGCCCATGTGGCTCAGCGCCCATACCTCGGGGTCATTCCAGGATTCGAAGTAGTCCACCAGCAGGCGCGCATCGGCTCCACCG
>JAAYAO010000106.1 GCA_012719335.1 Propionibacterium sp.
CCGAATCCACCTCGAGCACACCCCCGGCGGCTTCCACCCGGTGGGCCAGGCCGCGCAGTCCGGTGCGGTGCTGGGTGGTCGGGAAGCCGCGTCCGTCGTCGCTGACGCAGACCCGGTCGTCGGCCACCTCGATGCTGCACGCCGAGGCTTCCGAGTGCCGCACCACGTTGGTGACCCCCTCACGCACCACGTATCCGAAGACCTCGGAACGGGCATCGTCCAGCACCGGCAGGGCCGAGGGCACCCGGCACTCGATACCGGCCGCCTGCAGCACCGACCTGGCGGCGGCCACCTCCGCGGCCAATCGCACCTCTTGCATGCCGGAGGCGGTGGCGCGCACATCGGCCAGGGCCTGGCGGGCCACCTCGGCGACCTGATCGATCTCGGCGCGGGCGGCCTCGTCGGAGCGGCCGACCAGCCGGCCGGCCAGGTCGGCCTTCACCGCGATGGTGGTCAGCGAGTGACCCAGGATGTCGTGCAGGTCGCGGCCGATCCGCTCACGTTCGGCGGCCACCGCCAACACCGCGGTGCGTTCCTCGGCCAGGGTCAGGGCGCGTTTCACCCGGTCGGATTCGAGCCCCGAACCCAGCGCCCAACCCAGCGACAGGGCCATCAGCGACATCACCACTCCGAACATGTCGACGCGCATCAGGGCCACCCCGGTGGCGGTCAGGGACACCGCCAGAATTACGATCCGGGAGTGCCGCCAGGTGATCAGGGTGGCGGCGACCGCGGTGACGAAGGGCGAGAAGTAGTAGAACCGTGAGCTCGGGTCGATCACCCCCATCGCACCGATCGCCAGCATCAGGCCCAGCAGCCACAGCCAGCGCCCTGTTTCGGGCCAGTGCGGCACCAGGGGTGAGCCGAGGAAGAACACCAGAATCAGCGCCGCGCACAGGCTCATCAACACCCAGGTGAGCGGGGTGTAGCCGTTGGCGAAGAGCATCGGCACGAAGACGAACACCGAACTGGGCAGGATGTACCCGGCGCCCTGGGCCACCGCCCGCCGCCACCACGGCAGGCCGACGGCCTCCGGGTTGTAGGCGGGGGCGGTGGTGTCGGGTTCGCTCACGTATCTCAACTCTCGGTCAGCGGCGCGAGGTACGCACGGCTCGACGGTATCCCAGCGCGGCGACCAGCAGCAGGCCCAGCAACCACAGGCCGATCACCAGCACCCCGCGCCAGGGGAAGTCCCCACCCATCACCGGCCACAGGCCGATCTGCCCGGCCCAGTGGGTCGGCAACAGCTTGCCGATCGTCTGCATCGTGGACGGCATCATGTCCAGCGGAAACCACAACCCGCCGAGCATCGACAGCGCCAACATGGTCAAGGTGGTGGCCGCGCCGGCGGCTGCGGGCCGCAGCCACAGGCCCAGCACCAGGCCGAGCAGCACCATCGGCATCAGGGTCACCACGATCAGCGCGAAGGACGCCGCCCACTCCTGGGCGTCCAGCCGCACCCCACGCAGGGCACCGGCCACGAAGACGATCCCGATCGACGGCACCACCACGCCGACCGCGGTGGCGATCTTGCCGATCAGGAACTGGGCGGGGGTCAGGGCGGTCAGCATC
>JAAYAO010000107.1 GCA_012719335.1 Propionibacterium sp.
CAAGCAGACGGTCGAGGACGCGATCGAGCAGTACAAACGGGATCGTGACCCCAAAGAGCTGTTGTTCCAGTTCGGCCGCTGCGTCTTCCACTTCGCCGTGGACGATCACGAGGTGCGGATGTGCACGCACCTGAAGGGCAAGGCGTCCTGGTTTCTGCCGTTCAACAAGGGCTGGAATGAACGTGCAGTGATCGAGCTGCTCTCCGACCATACCGAGTTGTTCAAGCAGTTCTCCGACAATCCGTCGTTTAAGAAGTGGCTGTCCGAAACGATCTTCACAGCTACCTACGCCGATGCATCGTAGCGGTGCGACCACAAAAGTTCGACATGAGGGGCGACAGGAGGCGAAGGGAACCGGGATCGGAGTCCGCGCTGGTGCGAAATATAATCGTTTATAGACAGATGCTTACAGGCTGTTCACCGAAATGGTACAGTCAACAGGTCCAGAGAATATCGGCCCAGAGAGACCGCTTCCGGCCCGTCTGGCTCCGGGGCCAGTGCTCAGCCCATCCCGCATAACCCTCGAATACGACGAGAAAATCCAGCCGGAGCCGGATCGGGAGAACGCTTTCGCGAGGGCAAGTGGCGGAGGGGATGGGCCTGACGTCCAACCTTCTCTGGGCCGGAAACGAGTTGAAGTCGTTGTCTTCAACCCGCGCGCCGCGGGATCTTTCTGCGATAGGCATGACGTTGGACGGGGGCGCTGATGCTGTCGACCGTCACCACCTGATCTGGTGACGCTGACTTGTTTTCGTTGCGGCGGATCGGGTCCCTCAACAACCGCAGCCCGTTGAGCACCACCAGAACCGTTCCGCCTTCGTGACCGATCACCGCGAGTGGGAGGGGCAGTTCGAAGAACAGTCCTCCCGTCACGAGAATGGCCATGGCGCCCATCGCGAACAGCAGGTTCTGCCGGATGATCCTTGCGGCGCGACGCGCCAGTCGATGTGCGTCCGCAAGCCGTCCCATGTCTTCCGACAGAAGCGCCACATCGGCTGCCTGGAGCGCGACGTCGGAGCCCGCAGCACCCATGGCGATCCCGACATCGGCGCGGGCCAGCGCGGCGGCGTCATTGACCCCGTCGCCGACGAAGGCGACCTTGCCTCTGGCAGCCAACTCCCCCGTCATCCTGACCTTGTCCTCCGGCAGCATGTCGGCATGGATTTCCTCGGGCTTCAGTCCGAGCTCTTCGCCAATCCGCAACGCAACCGGACGGCGATCGCCGGTCATCATGATGACTTCGGTGACCCCACCTTCCCGCAATGCGGCAAGCGCCGGCGCAGAGGTCGGGCGGGCCTGATCCGCGATGGTAACAGCTCCCATCACCACCTGATCCCGCCCGAAATAGATGACCGTCTCGGTGTCCGCAGCCAACGCCTTCAGCATCGGGTGATCGATGGAAGCGTCCATTTGCGTGGCGAGGCGCGGATTGCCTGCCCACAACTGCCTCCCGCCGTCGTCGCCGACGATGCCGGCACTCGGCCGGGTGATCACGTTAAGTACCTTGGCCGGTTCAACACCGCGGCTGACGGCTTCCTGCCGGATGGCTGCGGCGCTGTGATGTTCCGAGTGGGCCTCAAGTCCAGCCAGCAGCGAGAGGAAGCGTCGCTCATTGCCGTCGAGCGCCACCACCTTCGTGATCGAGGCCCTGCCGGTCGTCAGCGTTCCTGTCTTGTCGAAGGCGAAGGTGTCGACCGCCGCCAGCGTCTCGAGCGCGGCGCCGCCCTTGAACAACACACCTCCGCGCGCGGCAGCCGAAAGCGCCGACAGGATTGCGGCAGGGACGGAGATCACGATCGCGCAGGGGCTCGCCGCCACCAGCAGGGTCGCTGATCGGTAGAGCGCCTCCTCCCAGTCGCGCCCCAGCCAGTAGAACGCGGCGAATGCCAGGAGGGCTCCGGCCATCACCGCGACCGTGTAGCGTTGCCCGAACCATGCACTGAAGCGTTCGGACGGCGCCTTGGCCGCCTGTGCCTCGGTCACGAGCGCGATCATGCGGGCAACGGTGCTATCCTCGATCGTCTTTGTCACGGCCATCTCGAGCACGCCATCAAGGTTGACCGTCGCCTCGAAGACCTGAGCGCCGGGTTGCTTGGCGACGGGCATCGACTCGCCGGTGATATGGGCTTCGTCGAGAGAGCCCCAGCCGCTGACGATCACCCCGTCCGCCGGAACCCGCGCGCCGGGCC
>JAAYAO010000108.1 GCA_012719335.1 Propionibacterium sp.
ACCAAACCGTTCACCTCGGCGACCGGGCTGACGTTCACGGTCACCGATTCACCCGGTGGCACCATCACCACCGACTGTTCGGGGAACTGGATGCGCTGGCCCTGAACGGATTCGAAAACCGGTTGCACCTGAATCTCGCGGTCGTAGTTGTTGGTGATCGTGGCCGGAAAGGTGGTGCCCTCGCGCATGCTCAGGGTCACCCGACCGGGGGCGCGCAGGGTGATCGTGTCACCGTCGAGGACGCCGTCGAGTTCGGCGCGGGCGGGGGCCAGGAAGGCACTCTGCTCGGGTTGGGCGCCGCGCCACCAGCTCGACATGCCCCGTCCGATCACCTTGCGCGAGGCGGTGCGTCGGTCGGCCGGATCGACCAGCAGGTCGTTGAACAGGGCTTGGGTTTCGGCCAGTTCGGTGATCAGGTCGAGCTGTTCGGGCTCCAACCGGGCCCGCTGCATGCCCTCGGTCCAGATCAGTTCGCCCTGCCAGGGGGCCGCGATGTCGTCCAGCAGGTCGGTGAGCGGGCGGCGTGCGGTGCCCGGCGGGGTGGTCTCGTCCAGCGCCGCCGCCTCGGGGGTGTCGATGATCCGTACCGGCACCGGACGACCGTCCAGGGTTTCGACCAGGGCCTCGGCGTGCATCCGCTGCCGGATCCGGATCGGGTCGCCGACCGGGTTGGGGCCGGGCCCGCCGTCGAAGATCTGCGGGTTGGTGCGCACGATCGGGGTCTGATGTATCGGTGTGAGCAGGACGTCCCGGGCGTCGGCGTTGTTCAGCACCACCGCATCGGCGGCGAACCGATCGGCCAGCAACAGACCATCGGCGGACCATTCATTGGAGGTGTTGAGCATCAGCGCCGGGGCCTCGGCGATCTCGGCCACCTGGTGCCCGGCCTCCTCGGCGTAGGCGGTGAGCTCCTCGCCGGTGTCGTCGGCCAACTCCGCCAGGGCGGGCAGATCGGGCAGGGCGTAGGGCAGCCGGTACCGGTCGCCGGAGAGCTTCTCGAAAGCCACCAGCCACTCGTCCGCGTCCGCGGCCCCCTCACCCTCGCGCACCTTGCCGTTGCCGTCGGTGACCTGGTAGCCGTCGCTCATCATGATCACCTCGGCCAGCAGGGCCGGGTCGATCGCGTGGCTGACGTCGTCGCGGGCGGCGGATTCGAGCAACACGTGCAACCGTCCGCCCGGGGCCAGTTCGTCGGCCAGGTGGTCGTCGACGAAGACATCGTCGCGCACCATCGAGGGGCGGCTGGACAACACCACCACCGAGGTGATCTCGGGGGTGGGGGTCGTGTCGGTGGTGCGCAGGGCGAAGGTGCGGGCCCGCGACAGCGTCCAGGGGGCCGAACCGTCGGTGCTGCCGCGCAGGTGCAGGCCGACCAGGTAGGCGCCGGCCCGGTCGGGCAGTTCGAGATCCTCGGTGGTCAGTTCGATCCGGAAGTCGACCTCGGCGCCGGCCTCGAGGGGTTCAGCGGGGGTGGTCAGGTCCTGGAAGGTGCCCAATCGGCAACAG
>JAAYAO010000109.1 GCA_012719335.1 Propionibacterium sp.
AAAGCCTGGAAACGATCGCCCAGCGACTCGGATGCTCGCTGTCGACGGTGAAGCGGCACCTGCGCAAGGCGCGCGCCGCGGCCGCCGCGGGCACCCCGAAGACCCCCGAGAAGCCGAAGCTGCCGACTATGACCGAGGTGCGCGACGCACTGCTGGTGGTCACCCAGCCGAACCGCTCCCGCCGGGCAGCCTGACCAACCCACCCACCCGAGAATCGACCCGCCCCGGCGGGTCGATTCTTGCGTTGGGGCTCAGAACCAGCGGGCGAGTTCGGCGGTGGTGCCGCCCTCGGCGAATCGCCCGGTGACCGCATCGGCAACCTCGCGCACTTCCGCCGGGGCATCCCCGATCGCCACACCCCGACCGGCCCACTCGAGCATCTCGATGTCGTTGCGGCCATCACCCAGGGCCAACACATCGGCCCGGTCGATGCCCAACTCGGCGCAGAGCCCGGCCAGGGCAGTGGCCTTGTTGATGCCCTGCGGGGCGATGTCCAGCCAGGACGAATAGCCGATCGAGTAGCTGACCCCCTCCAGACCGAGCCGGTGGGCCATCGCGGTGAAGTCGTCGTGGGAGACGCTCGAATCGCGCAGGATCACCCGGGTCACCGGATGCGCGGCCAGCTCGTCCAGATCAACCACGTGGATCTCGCCGTCCAACTCACCGTCGGGGAAGGGTTGGCTGACCCGGTACCCGATGCCGACGATCTCGGCGCCGATCGCGGTGCGCGGCGCGATCCGGGCGACCCGCTCGATCACGTCGCCGGGGTCGAAGGTCACCTCGCGCAGGTACTGCACCGGCGGGTACTGGACGACCACCGCACCGTTCGAGGCGACCGCCGGCCCCGGCGGCAGGCCCAGTTGCTCGAACACCGGACGGGTGCTGTGCCAGGCCCGTCCGGTGGCCAGCACCACGTCGGTGCCGGCCGTCAGGGCTCGGTGCACCGCGGCACGGATCTCATCGGGCATGGTGCCGTCGTGGTCGACGACGGTGCCGTCGATGTCGAGGGCGAGCATGCGGGGTTGCCAGGTCACGGGGCCTCCTGAGGGGGTGATCAGGTGGTGGGGCAAGATGTCGGTCAGTCGACCGGGGTGAGGGCCTCGCGGCCCCCGAGGAACGGCTGCAGGGCGGGCGGGATCCGCACCGAACCGTCCGCCTGCTGGTGGTTCTCCAGCAGCATCACGATGATCCGGGTGACCGCGCACAGGGTGCCGTTCAGGGTGGCCACCGGCGCCAGGCCGTCCGAACCACGGCTGCGGATACCGAGCCGGCGGGCCTGGAACTCGGTGCAGTTCGAGGTGGACGTGATTTCGCGGTAGCGCTGCTGGGTGGGCAGCCAGGCCTCGCAGTCGTACTTGCGCGCCGCGCTCAGGCCCAGGTCACCGGTGGCCACGTCGATCACCCGGTACGGCAGTTCGAGGGCGTCGATGAAGGCCTTCTCGTAGCCGAGCAGCTTGGTGTGCATCTCGGCGGCATCGGCCGGATCGCAGTAGACGAACATCTCGACCTTGTCGAACCAGTGCACCCGGAAGATGCCCCGGGTGTCCTTGCCGTAGGAGCCGGCCTCGCGCCGGTAGCAGGGGGAGTAGCCGGCGTAGCGCAGCGGCAACCGCTTCGCGTCCAGAATCTCGTCGCTGTGGTAGGCGGCCATCGGCACCTCGGCGGTGCCGACCAGGTACATGTCGTCGGCCTCGAGGTGGTACACGTCCTGGGCGGCCTGACCCAGAAAGCCGGTGCCCTCCATCGCCGGCGGGTTCACCAGTGCGGGCGGGATCATCGCGGTGAAACCCCACTCGCGGGCCTTGCTCATGGCCAGGTTGATCAGGGCCAGTTCGAGTTCGGCACCCTGGCCGATCAGGTAGTAGAACCGGGAGCCGGACACCTTGGCGCCGCGTTCGGTGTCGATCGCGCCGAGGATCTCACCGAGCTCCAGATGATCGCGCGGGGTGAAGCCCTCGGCCTCGAAATCCCGTGGGGTGCCGTGGGTTTCCAGCACCGCGAAGTCGTCCTCGCCACCCACCGGGGCGGCCGGATCGACCAGGTTGCCGACCCGGCGCAGCAGGGCATCGAACCGGGTGCCGGCCTCGTCGGTGGTGGCCTGGGCCTGCTTCACCTCGGCGGCGAGCTCCTTGGTGCGGGCCAGCAGGGCAGCCTTCTCGTCGCCGGAAGCCTTGGCGACGTGCCGACCGAGATCCTTCTGCTCGGCGCGCAGGGTTTCGTAGTTCGCGATCGAGCTGCGGCGTTGCTCGTCGGCGGCGAGGAGCTCGTCGACGATCTCGACCGACTCACCGCGGGCGGTCTGGGAGGCACGGACGAGGTCGGGGTTGGTGCGCAGCAGCTTGACGTCAATCACGTGGCCAGCCTAGTCCGTCCCGGCCACCGGGTTTGTACGCTGGGGCGATGGCACGTCTTCCCTGGTCCGGGCTCACCCCACGCGGATGGCGGTGGCGGTCCGAACGCGACGCCGCCGAGCAGGACGCGGCACCCCGCACCGAGGGGCTGATTCTCAGCGGTGGCGGCTCCCGGGCCAGCTTCCAGCTCGGCGCGCTCGGCTACCTCTACGAACATACCGGGATCGCGCCCGGCCGCTTCGTCGGCACCTCGGCCGGGTCCATTCTCTGCTCGGTGCTGGCGCAATACCCGGACGCGCCGGGGCAACGTGCCGCGGTGGCCCAACTCACCGATATCTGGACGCAGATGCGCACCAGCAGCGACATGTTCACCGAACACGACTGGTTCACCCGGTTGCAGGCGCACATTCCGGAATTGCGCGACCTGTTCAGCGAACCCGAGCCGCGGGCCCGGCTGCGCTGGAAGATGCCGAGCTGGGGTCGACACATCGGTGGGGAAACCGACGCGGAGGTAACCGAGGAGGGTCCGGTTGCCGATGGCGACAAGCTCAACCGGCGCAAGCCGGACGAGGTCGTGGCCGAGCCCCTGGTCACCGGTGTCGACGAGCTCGACCCGCCCGGCCCGGCGGACGAGATCATCGACGGTGTCTCGACGGGGCCCGGCACCGGCGCCGAGCTCGACCTGCCCGATCTGGACGAACTCGACCGGCGCGAGCAGGAACCGGGCCGGGACGGTTGGACCCCGGCCATGGTGATCCGGCTGGTCAACGCCCTGCCGTCGTTGCGGCGAGCCGGGCGGGAGCTGCCCGACATCGCCCGGGGGTACGAGCAACGCAAGGCGATGTACCGGCCCGGGCCGGTGCTGCGCCGGCTGGTGGATCCCGAAGTGTTCCGGGCCGACCGGGTCGCCGGGTCGGGCAACCTGCTGCGGATCGCGGCGGTCTGCCTCGAGGACGGTGCCCTCTACTTCTTCGACGAGACCGGCACCATGCGCGACCGGCACGACCGCCCCGTGGACGGGGATCCGGTCGGGTTGGCGTCGGCGGTGTTGGCCTCCTGCTCGATTCCCGGGGTGTTCGCACCGGTGCCGCTGCGCGACCGGCACTGGGTGGACGGCGCCGCGCGGGAGAACCTGGCCGCCGAGATGGGGCTCGGCGTGCTCGGGATGGACAAAGCCTGGGTGGTGGTCTCGGCCCCGGACGGGGTGCCGGAGGAGACCGACTGGGACGAGCGCGACATCGTCGCGGTGATGCTGCGGTCGGCCGCGATCCTGGCCGACGAAACCCTGCGCGACGGGGTCGCCTTCGCCCGGTCGGCCGGTGCGGTGGTGATCGAACCGGAGCTGGACGTCCACGACGAGTCGATCGTGCACCCGGAGCTGATTCGGATCAACATCGACTACGGCTGGATCCGGGCTGCCGAGGTGGTCACCGAAGCCGACCAGGAGCAGATCGACCGACACCGGGAACTGATCGCCGCCCGCGTCGCTCTGGCGAACCTGACCGCCCGCACCGACCTCGCGGAAGGGGCGGACGACGACGAAGCCGCCGAGATCGGCGGGCGGATCGCCGAACTGGTGAGCCGGTGCGAACCCGGCGAGCTGCCGCCGGGGGCCGAGAGTTGGTCTCTGCTCGGGTGAGTGCCCGGAGTTCTGCTGATGTCGACACGGCCGCTTCGCGGCCTGCTCGATCGACGCAGAACCCGGGCCGCGTAGCCCCGCCCCCACGGTGGTTGAGCCGGGCGCGTAGCGCCCGAGTCGAAACCTCGGGCATGTTGCGTGCGGAGTCTGTGGCGGGGTTGTGCTGATGTCGACACGGCCGCTTCGCGGCCTGCTCAATCGACGCAGAACCCCGGGCTCAACCGACGCGGGGCGGCTGGGAATGGTTGTGGGCCCCGCCGGACAGCAATCCGACGGGGCCCACGGGGTTTCGACGCGGCGCGGGAAGCGCGGCGGTTCAACCGAGGGTTACAGCGGGGAGGTCACTCCTTCTCCCAGCCGATGTTCTCGACGGGGCCGACGTAGAACATCGCGGCGCCGTAGTTGGCCAGGCCTTCCTTGGCGGCGATGATCTCCGGGCCGTTCCACAGCGGCAGCAAGCCGTACTGCTCGAAGGCCTCGACCTCCAGTTCGTTGGCCTTCTCGATCTGCTCCTCCTGCGAGCCCAGACCGGTCATCTCGTCGATCTTGGTGTCGAGTCCCTCGGTGCCGGTGCCGGACTTGTTCAGCCCGGAATCGGTGCACCAGATCTGGCAGAAGTAGGCCACGCCGAACGGGTCGGAGGAAGCGAAGCCCATCGACACGGCGTCGAAGGTCTTGTTCGCCATCGCATCGGAGAAGTCCGCGCCGGAGCGCTGATCGATCTGCAGATCGACACCGATCTCCTTGTACATCGCCTGCATCGCCTTGGCCAGGTTCTGGGTCAGGGCCAGGTCGGAGAACAGCGGGTAGACCAGCGAGAGCTCCTCGCCGTCCTTGGTGCGGATGCCGTCGCCCTCGCGGGTCCAGCCGGCCTCGTCCAGCAACGCCTCGGCGGCTTCCTTGTCGAAGGTGATGCCGGCCTCGGAGACGTTGTCCTGGTAGCCCTCCTGGTACGGGAACAGGGTCAGCGAACCGGGCAGCTCCTCGGTGTAGTCGATGCCGTTGAAGCGCACCGCGGCGAGCTGCGAGCGGTCGAAGCCCTTCATCAGCGCCTCGCGCACCTTCGGGTCGGCCAGCTTCTCCGAATCGGCGTTCAGCACGAACAGCGAGTTCGACGGAATCACCGACTGGCGCATTTCGATGCCCTGGACGTCCTGAATCTGCGACTGGACCTCGGCGTTACCGGCGCCGATCGCGTCCAGCTCACCGTTCTTGAAGGCGTTCACCGCGGCGGTGTCCTCCATCGCGCGGAAGATGCGCTCGTCCAGCTTGCCCGGCTCGCCCCACCACTTGTCGTTGCGTTCGAACACGATGGTGCCGGCGTTCTGGTCGAACTCCTTGATGGTGTACGGCCCGGCGCCCCACTCGGGGTGCGGCTCGTTGACGTAGCCCTGGTTGTACACGTCGGCCTCGAGAGCGTTGGGGTGCAGGACGACGTTGAACAGGCCCTGCCACCAGACCCACTGGCCCTCGAACTCGACGACCGCGACCTTGTCGGAGTCACCGGCGGTGACCGACTTGATCAGCGAGTAGCCGTCGGTGGAGCTGGGGACGTAGTTCTCGTCCTGGCCGGAGTTGGCCTTCCAGGTGGCCTCGAATGCCTTCCAGTCGATCGGGGTTCCGTCGTTGAAGGTGGCCTCTTCGCGAATGGTGAAGGTCAGCTTGGTGTTGCCGTCGACGGTCTCTTCCTCGACGTTCTCGAGGTAGTCGGGGTTGAACGACCATTCACCCTCGGGCGAGAAGTACGCCAGGATCGGGTTGTACCAGCGCCACACGTCCAGGGTGTAGCGGGTGCCGTCGGCGTGGAAGGTGTTGAACTGCGGGGAGATCTCGATCAGGTGGGTGGTGAAGGTGCCACCGTCCTCGATCGCGTCGCGCTCCTGCGGGTTGTATTGGGCCTCGGTGGTGACTCCGCCACCCTCGCCGCCGCCGTTGCCGCCCTGGCCGCCGGTCTGGCCGTCGCCGGCGCAGGCGGACAACCCCAGGGCCAGAACGGCGGCAAGAGCTGCCAGCCTTCTGGTGGTGAACTTCATGGGTTCTTCCTTTCCGTGGGTCCGGTAGCCGGTTGGCTAACGGTGGTGACAGGCATTGGTGTGATCCACCCCGGCCGGGCCGGTCAGACCCGGAACCACGGTGGTGCACACCTCCTGCTTGTCGGGGGTGAGTGTCTGATACAGCGGGCACCGGGAGACGAACCGGCACCCCGGTGACTCGTCGGTGGGGCTGGGCAGATCCCCGGAGAGCAGAATCCGCTCCCGGCTGCGTTCCACCCGCGGGTCGGGCACCGGAATCGCCGACAGCAGCGCCTCGGTGTACGGGTGTTGCGGGTTGTCGAAGACCTCGTCGACATCACCCAGTTCGACGAACCGGCCCAGGTACATCACCGCCACCCGGTCGGCCAGGTGCCGCACCACCGACAGGTCGTGGGCGACGAACAGGTAGCTGAGCCCCAGCCGGGCCTTCAACTCGTCGAGCAGGTTGATCACGCCGGCCTGGATCGACACATCCAGGGCCGAGACCGGCTCGTCCAGCACCACCAGGGTGGGGTTGGACGCCAGGGCGCGGGCGATGCCGATGCGTTGGCGCTGGCCACCGGAGAACGCGCCGGGGAACCGGTCGGCGTGCGCCGGGTCGAGGCCGACGGTCGCCATCAGGTCGGCGACCCGGTCGTCCGCCTCGTCCTTGGGCACCCCGAAGGCGCGCATCGGTTCGGAGATGATCTCGTGCACGGTGAACCGCGGGTCGAGGGCGCCCATCGGATCCTGGAAGACGATCTGCATGTTGTGGCGCAGTTCGCGTTCGGCCCGGCGGCCCTTCAACTCGGCCAGGTCGGTGCCGTCCACCACGATGCGGCCGGTCGATTCGCGGCCCAGATCCATCAGGGCCAGCAGGGTGGTCGTCTTGCCGCAGCCCGATTCACCGACCACCGCCAGGGTTTCGCCCTTGCGGATGTCGAAGCTGACCCCGCTGACCGCATGCACCGTGCCGATCCGCCGTTTCAGCACCGCACCCTTCATCAGCGGAAACTCCCGGTTGAGGTCGGTGACGCTCAACACCTCCGGACGTTCCTCGCGGGGGATGCCGGCCACGATCGACTCGGGAATCTCGGGCACGTGGAAGACCGGGTCACCGTCGATCGCACCCTGTTCGATCTCGTGCGCCCGCCAGCAGGCCGCCCGGTGCGGGCGGTCACCGTCGGCGGTCGGCTCGGAGGTGCGTACCTCGGCCAGCGGGGGTTCGGAGGTGCGGCAGGTGTCGATCGCGATCGGGCAGCGCGGCGCGAACGGGCAGGCGTCCGGCAGGTTGATCAGCATCGGCGGGTTGCCCTCGATCGGCACCAGCGGTGCCTCACTGCTGGCGTCCGGACGGGGGATCGCGCCCAACAGGCCGAGCGTGTACGGCATCCGCGGGGCGTGGAAGGTCTCGTCGACCGCGGCGGCCTCGACGGCCCGTCCGGCGTACATCACCATCACGTCGTCGGCGGTACCGGCGACCACCCCCATGTCGTGGGTGATCATCATCACCGCGGCATCGGTTTCGTGCTGGGCGGTCTTCAACAGCTCCAGCACCTGGGCCTGGATGG
>JAAYAO010000110.1 GCA_012719335.1 Propionibacterium sp.
CGGAGCCGCAGTCGGAAGAGACTGCGATTGAGAGCTTATACTCCTTCATGCGGTTGGACTTCGAGCCGTCCGAGCGCAACAACTTCCACGAGATCGTCGAAACCTGGCCTCGCGACGAGAGGTCCCTTGTGCAACTGCTTCAGGCTTTGGAGCGGACACTACTCGATGCGCTCGAAAATGCCGAGGATGTTGGTTTCACGGTCGGCTACGACCGTAGCGACAGTGACGTACCCTCTGTCGCCCATCACGAACAAAACAGATACCGCAGTGGCTTCTACCCCATCGTTCGGGTGATAGCCGACCTGTGGGAGCGGCTCGCCCAGGTGGCGCCGGAGCGCGCAATCGGACTATCCCGACCATGGGGCTGTCAATCGGCACGCAACTTTGACCCCCTTTCGGCGCCCAATAATGACCCCGCTTGGTCAGCACGGGTAGCTGGCCCGATGCGGTGTAGCCTCCATACAGCGCAACCGGATCGGGCCAGCGGCGTCTCGGTCATTCCCGCGTCTTGAAGCGCCAGCTCTCGTTGCCGGTCTCGACGATGTCACAGTGATGGGTCAGTCGGTCGAGGAGCGCCGTTGTCATCTTCGCGTCTCCGAAGACGGTCGGCCATTCGCCGAAGTCGAGGTTCGTCGTCACGATGATCGAGGTGCGTTCGTAAAGGCGACTGATGAGGTGGAACAGGAGCTGGCCACCCGTCTGGGCGAACGGCAGATATCCCAACTCGTCGAGGATCAGGAAGTCGAGGCGGCACAGGAGATCCGCAGTGCGTCCCTGTCGGTCGGCGCGGGCTTCGGCGTCCAGCTTGTTCACCAGGTCCACGACGTTGAAGAAGCGGCCGCGCTTGCCACGGCGGATGCAGGCCCGGGCGATGCTGACGGCAAGGTGGGATTTGCCGGTCCCGGTGCCGCCGATGAGGACGACGTTACGCTGATGCTCGAGGAACTCTCCGGAGGCCAGATCGCGCACCAGCGTTTCGTTTACGGGCGTGTCTTCGAAGCTGAACTCGTCGACTTCCTTGGCCAAGGGCAGCTTGGCGATGGTCATCTGGTATTTGATCGAGCGAGCTTGTTTCTCGCTGATCTCGGCGTTCAGCAGGTCGCCCACGATTTGCTGCGGTTCGTGCTGTCGCTTCACCGCCGTGGCGATGATCTCATCGTAGGCGGCCTTCATGCCGTAGAGCTTCAACTGGCCCATCGCGTCCAGCACCTGTGATCTTTCCATGGCGGGGTCTCCTGAGGCTGTCGTAGCGTTTGCAGTCGGCCACGGGCTCGCAGGTCAGGCGCAACGCGTCCGGCGTGGCGATGGTCAACGGAGGTGGTGGCTCGCGATGTCGGGCCAGGATGTTCAGAACGACCGATGCCGCCGGGGCGCCTTCGGTCAGGGCCTCGACGCAGGCAGCCTCGACGGCTTCCAGTCCATCCGTTGGGATCATGCTCAGGATCTGGACCATCTGACGGTCACCGTTCGGCACGCGCCCCAGCTTACGCTGGACGCGTCGTATCGCCGGCGGCAGTTCCCATTCCTTGAAGGGAGCGCCGTTTCGAAGGGCGCCGGGCTTGCGGGCCAGCACCGGGATGTAGTGCAGCGGGTCATAGATGGCCTTGTCGCGCCCGAAGGCGCGGTCGTGCCGGCCGACGATCTTGCCGTCCTGCCAGACCTCGACCCGCTCGGCATAGGCGCGGATCTCGACCGGACGGCCGACGGCGCGACCATCGACCGAGTAGCGGTTCTTGTCGAACCTAACGAGGCAGGTCTTGGACACCGAGGCCGGCACGGCATGGAATCCGTCGAAAGGGCCGACGTAGGGCACCAGGCTCGCCCGCTCATCCTGGAACACGTCCCAGATTGTCCGATCACGCAATTCCTGGTGCGGATGGGCCTTGGCCCAGGCAATACAGCGATCCTGAAGCCAGGCGTTGAGTTCCGCGTAGCTCTTGAAGCGCGGCCGCGGCACGAAGAACCGCCGCCGGACAACGCCAACCTGGTTCTCTACTTGTCCCTTCTCCCAGCCGGACGCGGGGGTGCAGGCGACGGGATCGACAAGGTAGTGTCCGCACATCTGCTGGAACCGGCGATTATACGCGCGGTCGCGGCCGACGAAGATCGTGTCCACCGCCGTCTTCATGTTGTCGTAGATCCCACGCGCACAGGCGCCGCCGAAGAAGGCAAAGGCCTTGTCATGGGCATCGAACACCATTTCCTGCGTCTCTCGCGGGTAGGCCCGGACGAACAGCATCCGGCTATGACAAAGCCGGACGTGAGCCACCTTCACCGTGGTGGTCACGCCGTCGATCAGAACGACCTCGTGACTCCAGTCGAACTGGTAGGCTTCACCCGGATCGAAGCTCAGTGGCACATAGGCGGCGGCTGACGCTTCCTGCTCCGCCTGCGACCACGAAGCCGCATAGCGTCGGACCGCGTCGTAGCCGCCGTCATATCCGAGGGCCCTGAGCTCTTCGAAAATCCGGATGCGGGTCAGCCGCTCGCGCTTCGGCTTGCGCGCATTCGCCGCCAGCATCTCGTCGAGCTTGCCTTTCCAGGGACCGATCTTCGGCTGCGGTTGGACGGTTCGCTCGTAAGTCATCTCCGTTGCGCCGGACCGGATCACCTTCCGAACCGTGTTCCGCGATACCCGCAGCTCTCGGCAGATATGCTTGATCGACTTCTTGTCCTGGAAATACGCCCGGCGGATCTTCGCAATCGTCTCCACAACCAGCATCCCACACTGTGCCCCCCGATAGCCTCGGAGGCATCATGACCATCAGCGTAAGGGGGGTCATTTTTGGAAGCCGATTACCCCGTTACGGGGTCAATTTTGCACGCCGGTTCACAGCGCACGCGCATTGCTCAGCGGCCTACCAAACGTCAAATGGCTGCTCGGGGATCGTGGCTATGACGCAGATTGGTTCAGAGAAGCGTTGCAGGACAAAGGGATACGCGCCTGTATCCCAGGCCGAAAGAAACGCAAGAAGCCGGTCAAGTACGACAAACGCCGATACAAGCGGCGCAATCGCATCGAGATCATGTTCGGAAGACTCAAGGATTGGAGGCGTGTGGCCACCCGATATGACCGGTGCCCGAAGGTCTTCCTTTCGGCCATCGCCCTCGCCGCCCTCGTTATATACTGGTTATGAATCCTGACCCTA
>JAAYAO010000111.1 GCA_012719335.1 Propionibacterium sp.
CCGCTCACCGACGATCCCTTGCTGAGCATCGTGCGTCGCCGGATCGGACGGATCGCCGGGCTGGATTCCGCCCTGGCTCGACAGCGGGCGATCGGCGACCTGATGGCCCGATTGGGCCCGGACACCCCGCCGGAGGCGCTCCGCCTGATGCGCGAGCTCGTCCTGTTGCACGGCTCGCCGAGCACCCCGGACACGGCGGCCGACACCGGCGTCGATGTCGAATGGCGCTACACCGAGTTGGCCCGACACCTGCGCCCGGAACGGCAGCCGGCCGATCCAGCGCCACCCGACATCGGGCCGATAGTCGATGCGGTCAGCGATCACGTGGTGGCCGATACCGAGACCGTCCGCACCGGACGTTTCGCCACCGGAGCGCTGCGGGAGCTGATCGAGATTCGTGACCAGACCTGCCGCACTCCCTACTGTGATGCGCCGATTCGCGATGTCGACCACATCACCCCCGATGCCGGCGGTGGCGCCACCACCACCGGCAACCTGCAGGGGTTGTGCCAGGCCTGCAACCTGACCAAGGATCTACCCACCCGACATCTGCGCAGACCTCCGGGTACGTAGCGCGGCGGCGTGGAATATCCCACCCCCACCGGTTGTTGAACAGGCAACTACCAGTGAGGAGCATCATGTCCGTCGTCCGTGAAACCTTCGCGTTGACCAGCCCGTGGCCGACCATCGACCCGTTCCTGTTCTCGATGCACCACCTCGACCACTACCCCCGCGCCGAGGGCACCACCCAGGCTCCGGCGGCCGATCTGGCCGGTCGCGAGATCGGTCAGGACTTCGCCAACAAGGACGGCTGGAACATGTACCACGGCCGCACCGTGCCCGGCTTCCCGCAGCACCCGCACCGCGGTTTCGAAACCGTCACCGTGGTACTCGAGGGCGTGGTCGACCACACCGACTCACTCGGCGCCTCCGCCCGTTACGGCGACGGCGACACCCAGTGGCTGACCGCCGGGGCCGGGGTGGCCCATGCCGAGATGTTCCCGCTGCGGTATGCCGACCGGGACAATCCGCTGGAGCTGTTCCAGATCTGGCTGAACCTGGCCCCGGAGGACAAGAAGGCCGAGCCGAACTTCAAGATGTTCTGGGCCGAGGACACCCCGATCGTCACCCGCACCGACGCCGAAGGCCGCGAATCCCGGTTCCGGGTGGTGGCCGGTGAACTGGACGGGGTGGTCCCGCCCACTCCCCCGCAGAATTCCTGGGCTGCCCGCCCGCAGAACGAGGTGGCGATCTGGCAGATCACGATGGCGCCCGGCGCGACCACCGAACTGCCGACGGCCTCGGCCGAGGCGATCCGCACCGTCTACGTCCATCGCGGGTCGCTGCAGATCGAGGACACCACGCTCAGCGATCAGGGCGCGGTGGTGCACGCCGACCAAGCGGTCACCATCACCGCCGGGCCGCAGGGGGCGTCGCTGATGCTGTTGCAGGGCAGGCCGATCGGTGCCCCGGTGGTGCAGCACGGGCCGTTCGTCGGCAACACCAAGGCCGACATCCTGAATGCCTTCAACGACTACCAGCAGGGCACGTTCGGCCGCTGGACGCTGCCGACCTCCGACCCGGTGAACCCGCAGGATTCGGGGCGTTTCGCCCGTTACCCGGACGGGACGATCAGCACTCCCTAGGGTTACGCTCGGCTGGTGAACGGACACCCGCCGGCACCGCCGCCCGCCCCACCGCCGGCGCCGCGACCCCATTTCGCCCCGGACGCCTCGCGTCCGGCCGCGCCGGCACCACGGCCGCGGGCCCTGCACCAACCGGGGCCGGCCCAGCCCCCACCACGCACCCCGAACCGGCGGCGTCGCCGCACCTCCCCGGTGCTGCCGATCGTGATCGGGGTGGTGGTGCTGGCGCTGCTGGTCGGGGGCGGCCTGCTGATCCGGCAGCTGATGCAGCCGGCCGAGGTGACCGGGGCCCCGACCGGGCCGGCCACCAAGGCCTCCGATGCGGTGGCCGGTTACCTGCATGCCCTGGCCGAGGGCGATCTGGAAACCGCGTTGGGTTACGGCCAGTCCGACCCGACCGACAGCACCTTCGTCACCCAGGAGGTGCTGGACGAGTCCCGCCGGGTTGCGCCGATCGGCAACATCGTGGTGAACGAGGTGACCGACCCGAACGCCTATCAGGTCACCGCCCGCTACACGATCGGCGAGCAGCAGGTCGAGCACGACTTCGGGGTGATTCACGACGGCGAGCAGTGGCTGTTGCTGGAGACCACCGCCAACCTGTCGATCGCCGACCTGCGGCAGAAGAACCTGCCGATCACCGTCAACGGGGTACCGGTGGGCAGCAGCAACGAACTCACCGTGCTGCCCGGCGGGTATGTCCTCGGCACCGGGCTCGACCGGATCGACTACGGGGACGCGGTCACCACGGTCTCCGCACCCGGCAGCCGGCAAACCGCCCCCGACCTGTCACCGTCGCTGACCCACACCGGC
>JAAYAO010000012.1 GCA_012719335.1 Propionibacterium sp.
ACGTCGGCCAACCGCAACGCCTGGGCTTCCTGATGCAGCAGCACGGCGTGGTGCCCGTCGGCGACCCAGCCGCCGGCCGTCACCGGACGGCGCAGGACGTCCGCGCCGGGGCCGGCGAGGAACTCGTCCAGCCACAGTCGGGCGTCCATCGCGATCTGCAGGTAGCCGGTCAGTACGTCGTCGCCGAGCAGGGTGCGGGTCCGGTGCAGCCGGTCGCGTTGCAACAGGCTCACCTCGGCCCATCCCCGGCCGTTCAGATCCGAGGGACTGCACACCACCACCCGCAGCCCGGATCGGGCGGCCACCAGAGCGGTGGTGAGGCACGCGACATCACCCCCCAGGATGGCCAGATCTACTTCCAGGCGCTGCAGGGACTCGGTGTCTGACGTGCTCACAGCAGCCAAGCCTACGCGGCCAGCCGCAGTCTGATAAGCCGGTAGCCCACTCCCACAACGAAAACGCCGATTCCGACGACCACCGATTGCCACGGCAGGGTGGCCACCAGGGCGAGACACAGCACCGCACCGAGGATCTGCACCGCGCGGGGGTAGCGTCGGTGCGCACCTCGTTGCCGGTGGGCCGAGATGTTGGCGACGAAGTAGTACAGCAGCACCCCGAAGGACGAGAAGCCGATCACCTCACGTAGGTCGAACAGGGCGACCAGCACCACGACCACGGCCGCAATTGCCAGTTCGGCACGGTGCGGAACTCGATACACAGGGTGTACGGATGCCAGCGCGGGAGGCAGATCCCGGTTCCTGGCCATCGCCAATCCGGTGCGCCCGAGGCCACCGAAAAGAGCCAGCAGGGCACCCAGGGCGGCCAGTGCCCCACCCACCCGGACGACGGGCCCGAGCCACCCGGCCCAGGGCCCGGCCGCGACCGCATCGGCCAGCGGCGCCCGACTCGCGGCAAGGGTCTGATGATCCAACACGCCGAGCACCGTGACGCCCAGCACGGCATAGACCACCGCGACGATGGCCAGGGCGTATCCGATCGCCCGGGGGATGGTGCGCCCGGGGTCGCGCACCTCCTCGCCCATCGTCGCGATCCGTGCATACCCGGCGAAAGCGAAGAACAACAGGCCGGCCGACTGGGCGATCCCGTAGAGGCCGCCGGGGCCGGATCCGCCGATCGGGGGCAGCGCGGTGACCACCGTGAGGTTGCTGAGCACCACCAGAGCCAGTACCGCGAGCACCGCCGTCACGATGATCCGGGTCAATTGAGCGGTGCGGGTGACCCCGAAGTAGTTGACCCCGACCAGGACGATCACCGCCGCGATCCCGACCGGTCGCTGCCAGGCCACCGGCACCAGGTAGGCCGCGAAGGTGAGCGCCATGGCCGCCGCCGAAGCAGTCTTGCCGACCATGAATCCCCACCCGGCCAGGAATCCCGGCCACGGACCGAGCATCTCGCGACCGTAGGCGTAGGTACCGCCGGAGGTGGGGAATTGGGCCGACAACTGAGCCGAGGAGGTCGCATTGCAGTAGGCGACGACCGCGGCCAGGGCCAGGCCGATCAGCAGACCGGCCCCGGCCGCGGCGGCCGCCGGGGCGAATACGGCGAACACGCCCGCGCCCAGCATGGA
>JAAYAO010000112.1 GCA_012719335.1 Propionibacterium sp.
CTGGAACGAGCCCACCGGACGAACCTGATCCTCACCTTCGGCGGCGGCGCCAACGAAGTGCAGCGCGACCTGATCGCCCGGGTCGCGCTCGGTCAACCGCAGCGCTGAACCCGACCACGGACGGAGAACCATGGACTTCACCTTCACCGAGGAACAGGACGCCGCGGCCGAGTTGGCCCGCCGGGTGTGCCGCGGAGCCGCGGCCGGGGCCGGGGACGAGCGGGCCGGCGGGTTCGATCACGAGCTGTGGCGGCGGGTGGTCGATGCCGGGCTGACCGGCCTGCACCTGCCCGAACCACAGGGCACCGGGCTGGGCATGATCGCGGCCTGTCGGGCCCTGGTCGAGTTCGGCCGGGCCGCGGTCGGCGCACCGATCACCGGGCAGGTCGCGGCCACCGCGGTACTGGCCGAACGTCCGGAGTTGCTGACCGATGGGTTGGTGCTGCCGGCGCTCGCCGAGGGCCCCGACGCGACCCCGGCCGTTCCCGGTTGCACCGCCCGACGCACCGACGCGGGGTGGGCGCTCGACGGGGCGAAGACGATGGTGCCGTTCGGGGCAGCGGCCGAGGCATTACTGGTCACCGCCACCGACCGGGACGGGCCGGCGGTCTTGCTGGTACCCACCGGCACGTCCGGGGTGCGGGTCGTCGAGGACCTCGCCACCGGGGGACTGCCGGTGGCCCGGGTCGAGTTCGCCGGGGTGGTGGTGCCGGAGGCGAACCGGGTCGGTGGACCCGAGGTGGTGACCCGGCTGCGTCGGGCGCTCACCCTGACCACCGCGGCCGTCCAGTACGGGGTGAGCGAACGCGCCCTGGAACTGACCGCCGCCTACACCGCCGAACGGCAGCAATTCGACCAACCGCTGGGCGCCTTCCAGGCGGTGCGGCAGCGGCTCGGGGATGCCTGGATCGACGTCGGCTGCCAACGCCTGACCCTGTGGCAGGCGGCCTGGCGGTGGGAAGCCGGCGTTCCCCTGGGTGATGCGGTCGAGGTGGCCGGCTACTGGGCGGCCGAGGCGGGTAATCGGGTCGCGCACAGTGCGATCCACCTGCACGGCGGAGCCGGTGTCGACCTGGACGGGCCGGTGCACCACTACTTCACCGCCACCAAACAGTTGGAATTCATCGTTGGTGGCGCCACCCGCCACGCCCTGGAGATCGGTGGGCTACCGGGGGCCGGGGTGCAGGGTGAGTGAGCTGAAGTTCGGGGTCGGGCTGGGGTACTGGCAGCGGGATCCCGAAGATCGCACCGACATGGTGCTCGCCGCCGAGGACCTCGGCTTCCACTCGGTGTGGACCGCCGAGGCCTACGGCTCCGACGCACTGGTGCCGCTGACCTGGTACGCCGCCCGCACCAGCCGGATCATGCTCGGCACCGCGATCATGCAACTGGACGCCCGCACCCCGGCGGCCACCGCGATGGCCGCGATGACCCTGGACGCGCTGAGTGGGGGACGACTGATCCTGGGGCTGGGGGTGTCCGGGCCGCAGATCATCGAGGGCTGGTACGGCCGGCCCTTCCCGAAGCCGCTGGCCCGGACCCGTGACTACGTGGCGATTCTGCGGGACATCTGGGCCCGCCGCGAGCCGGTCACCTCCGACTCGCCGCATTACCCGTTGCCGTACCCGGGTGGCACGGGGCTGGGTAAACCGTTGAAGTCGATCACCCGGCCGCTGCGCGAGGACATCCCGGTGTTTTTGGGGGCCCAGGGCCCGAAGAACACCGCCCTGGCCTTCGAGATCGCCGACGGGTGGATCTCGGTGTTCAGCCACATCGACGCCTTCGCGCCGATGTACGGCGATCTGCTGGCGGAGCGCCGGGAGGGTTTCGAGGTGACCGCGTGCCTGAACACCTACGTCGACGACGACGTGCACGCGGCGATGCGCCGCGCCAAGGCGTCGATGGCCTGGTACGTCGGCGGGATGGGGGCGGCCGGTGAGAACTACCACGTCAACGTGCTGCGCCGCGCCGGCTTCGGCGACACCGCCGATCGGGTACAGGAACTGTTTCTCGCCGGACACCGGGAGGAGGCGATCGACGCCATCGACGACGACCTGATCGACGGCACCGCGCTGATCGGCCCGCCCCGGCGGATCGCCCGCCAACTCGAACCCTGGCGGGCCACCCCACTGAGCACCGTGATCCTGACCGGCCTGCGGTCCGCCGAGGAGGTCCGGGCCCTGCGCCCGGTGCTCTGGTGAGCGGCTGCCCCGTCACTTTGAGGTCGGTCGTCATCACCCATGACCGAAACCTCGAGAATGGGGAGAGCGACGACCACTATGGCTTCGGCTCCGCCCATTCTTGCGTTTTCAGTCACGGGGGTGGGGTGGGGTCGCGTCGGGTCGCGTCGGTTGAGCCTGTCGAAACCAGCGACGGGGTACGCGCGTGGTCTCGCGGGGTGGGTGTGCCCCGGGGTTTCGGCTGAACCGGCGGGCAGGGGGTTGCGGTCGGCACGTACCCTCGCAGCATGACCCCCGAGCCCAGTGATCACCGACAGCGGGTGCTGGCCGCGATGGCCGCCACCCCGCGCGAGCGGCATCTCACCGAGGCGCAGCGCCCGTACGCCGGGCATGACCGGGCGTTGCCGTTGTTCGACGGGCAGACCAACTCCCAGCCCTCGACGGTGGCGAACATGCTGGAGCTCCTCGAGGTACCCGAGGGTGCCCGGGTGCTGGACGTGGGTGCGGGGTCGGGGTGGAGCACCGCGATTCTGGCCGAACTGGTCGGCCCGCAGGGGGTCGTGCTCGGGCTGGAACTGGTGCCCGCGCTGGCCGCCTGGGGTGCGGAGAACCTGGCCGCCACCGGTCGAACCTGGGCCCGGTTGGAGGTGGCCCGACCCGATGTCCTGGGCGCCCCCGACGAGGGCCCCCACGACCGGATCCTGGTGTCGGCGATGGCCGAGCGGCTACCGGACACACTGGTCGACCAACTGGCGCCGGGCGGCATCCTGGTGATCCCGGTGGCCGGACGGATGTGCCGGGTGACGCGCCCGACCGACGGCGGCCCCCCGCAGGTCGAGTACCGGGGCCACTACGCCTTCGTCCCCCTGATCGAACCGTCCGGGGCTTGAACCCGACCCGCGCGTGAGCCTCGACCCACCGGTCGCCCCACACACCAGAACACCAACGAAAAGTGCCGGGTACCGAGGTCTGTCACCCCGATACCCGGCACGCTCGTCGAGCCGGCCCCGATCAGCCCAGCAACGGCTTGACGATCGACACGACCTCCTCGACACCACGCTTGCAGTCGTTGCGGGTGTAACCGAGCGCGGCGACGTCCTCGGCCGGCGGCTCGTAGCGCAGCACGTTGCCGCGACCGTGCACGATGCCGACATCGGGCAGGAAGCGGTGCTCGCTGTCGCCGGTCTGCAGGGTGCGGTCACCGCCGGCGGCGTCCACCAGCATCTGGAAGTACTCGGTGTAGGTGAGGTTCTGGTCACCGATCAGGTAGGCGCGGCCCGGTTCGGCGTTCTGCAACGCGCCCCAGATCGCCTCGGCCAGCGAACGCACCGACATGTAGTTGGTGCCACCGGGCGGCATCTCGTCGGAGATGTCCGGCTCGTTGCCGGCGGCCCAGGACACCATCCGGCGGAAGCGCTTGGCCGGCACCCCGGGAATCACGCCGATGATGGACGGCGGGTTCAGGGTGGAGGCGTTGAACGACTCGTCCGACAGTGCCCGGGCACCCTCGTCGGCGGCCTTGCGGGCGGCCACGTAGGGGGTGGTGTCGACCAGTTCGGGACGCACCATGTGGTAGTAGCTGCCCACCTGGACGAAGCGCTTCACGCCGGCTTCCTTGGCCAGCGCGGCGAAGCGGGGCACACCCTCGGTCTGGGCCGACTTCCAGAACTCGTCCTCGTCGACGTCCTGCGGTTTGTGGCGGACGTCCTGGCCGGCGGCGAAGACGATCGCGTCGAAGGGGGCGAGCATCTCGGTGGTGAAGGTGTCGGCCATGTAGTCGCCGATCAGCACCGGCAGGTCGGCCACCGGGGAATCCTCGGCCAGCGGGGAGCGCACCCCGACGGTGACATCGGCCCCCTGATCCTTCAGGTAGCGCGCCGTGGTCGCCCCGATCATTCCCGATCCACCAACAACGAGCACCTTCATACCGTCATCCTCAATTCTCGACTGTGTATCCGGTCGGACACGGACGGAACGATGTCCCTCCGCCGTGGCGACATTACTGGTTGGGCCGGAAAACGGCCGGTTCCTGTTCCGGTCGGTGAACTCGGCGGCCCCGCCGGGGCTGTGTCACCATGAGCCATGGCCTTGACGGATCCGCGCGGCACCGACGCGCCGCAGATGTTGCCGGACGAGCCCCGGTGAGCGCACCCGATCCGCACCGGGAGCCGGTCCGTCCCGAGGTCACCTCACCCGCGCCGGGGCCGACCGGGTCGATCATCGACCCCGACCTGGCCCGCCAACTCGACCCGCCGCGGGGACGCCCGACGTTGCGGCGACAACTGACCAGTTTCGTGCTCGTCGGGGCCGTGTCGGCGGTGGTCGACTTCGGGCTGCTGGTGGTGCTGATGGCCGTCGGGCTGGGGCACACCCCGGCCAAGGCCCTGTCCTGGGTGGCCGGGACGATCACCGCCTACCTGCTGAACCGGCGGTTCACCTTCCGGGCCGCCGGCTCCACCCGACGGTTCGTGGCGGTGATGGTGCTGTACCTGATCACCTTCGCCGTGCAGGTCGGCCTCTTCGTGCTGCTGTATCCGTGGCTGCTGGGGCTGACGAATCAGGTGATCGCCCAGATCGTCGGCTTCGTGATCGCCCAGGGGGTGGCCACGGTGACGAACTTCGTGGTGCAACGCGCGCTGATCTTCCGCCGGGCCTGAGGGGTGACGGGACGGCACCGGGCCGGCGCTAGTTACCGCAGGTGCAATCCACGCACTGACAGTCGGTGCACTCGCACGGCTCCCCGTGGTGGCAGCCGCAGATGTGCGCCTCGGTGGCCCCGATCAACTGCCGGGAGAGATCGGGCCCGGCCGGGGACGCGCAATGCAGGTGGGCCGACACCCGCTGTGACTCGGCGTACCACTCGGCGCATGCGGGGCACCGCAGCAGGTGCCGGTCCAACTCCGCATCGGAAAGCGGGGATTCCTCGCCGTCCAGGCGCGCCGACAGCGCATCGCGCCAGCGTTCCGCTTCGAGACAACGAGCCGTCATGGCCCGAGCTTAACCGCTACCCTCGGCCACATGCCCTCCCGTCGTCGGTCGTCCGACCGTGCGGTCGTCGACGCCCGGGTCACCGCCTACGCCCTGCAGGCCAGGGCGGGGGATCGGCCCGCGCTGGGGGAGTTCATCCGGTTGACCCAGGACGACGTCTGGCGGTTCCTGGCACATCTGGCCGGCCGGGACGCCGCCGACGACCTGACCCAGGAAACCTACCTGCGGGCGATGGATGCGCTGCCCGGTTACCGCGGTGAATCCACTGCCCGGGCCTGGCTGCTGACCATCGCCCGACGCACCGTGGTGGACGGCTTCCGCCGCGACGCCGCCCGGCCACCGCAGGCACCCCCCTCGGCCGCCGAACGGTTGTCGGTTCCCGATGCGTCCACCCGGGTGGAGATCGAACGGATGCTCGCCTCGCTGGACACCGACCGCCGCGAAGCCCTGGTGCTCACCCAGGTGTTCGGGCTCAGTTACGCCGAGGCGGCCGAGATCGCCGGGGTGGCCGTCGGCACGATCCGCTCCCGGGTGGCGCGGGCGCGGGCCGAACTGGTCGAGCAGTGGTCGGACGTGGTCGCCGCCCTCGCCGAGGGGCAACGCTTCGCCGGCTGACCGGGTGTGGCGCGGATCACGGGAACTTCTTCGGTCGCGATCACGACATCTTCGGGTGAGTTCCCCGATCCATCAGGAGTACCCATGCTGCCCCGTCGTCCGCTGTTCGCCGCTGTTGCGGCGTTGCTCGTGCTGCCCTTCGCCGCCTGTGCGGGCCCGGCCGAACCCGTCGAAACCGGGGGTGACGATCAGGGGGAGGTCGTGGTGTTCTCCCCGGGGGCGCTGGCCGGGCACACCAAGGCACTCGCCGAGGCCTACCGGGAGGCCGGTCTGGGCACGGTGAGCTTCGAGGTCGGGCATACCCCGATCCAGCGCGAACAGCTCGACAAGGGCGCCACCCCCGATGTGTGGATCGCGGCCAACCCCAAGGACATGCAGACCGCCGCCGAGAAGGATCTGGTCGACCCCGACGGGGTGGAGCCGCTGGCGAGGACCAGCCTGGTCGTGGTGGTCGCCCCCGACAATCCGGGTGAGGTGGCCGAGTACACCGACCTGGCCCGTCCGGGGGTGAAGGTGCTGCTGGCCGACGAGAGCCTGCCGATCTGGATGACCACCTCGAAGACCCTGGAGAAGATCGAGCAGACCGAGCCGGGGTTCACCGACAAACTGCTCGCCAACACCGTCTCGCGCGAGCTGGGCGTGCAGCCGATCGTGCAGAAGGTGCAACTGGGTGAGGCCGACGCCGGCATCGTGTTCGGCACCGACGTCCCGGCCGACCCGCAGGGCCTGACCACGGCCGACTTCCCGGCCGAGGTGAACACCGAGCTGTCGCTGATGATCGCCCCGGTCACCGCCGGCAAGAATCAGGACGCCGGGCTGGCGTTCATCGAGTTCATGACCGAGGGTGCCGGCCGGGATCTGCTGATCGAGGTCGGATACACCGAGCCGACACCTTGAGACCCACCCGGGCCGCGCGCCGGCCGACCGGCCACTCCCGGACGCGGGACGCCTTCTGGTTCCTGCCCCCGGCGGTGCTGCTGATCGGCCTGCTCGGCGTCCCGATGCTCGGGCTGATCTGGGTCGCGGTCACCGGCGACCTGGGCACCTACCTGAGCGACCCGCAGGTGCACGCCGCGGTGCGCCTGTCACTGACCACCTCGCTGATCGCGATGGTGGTGATCGTGGTGACCGGGCTGCCGTTGGCCTATGTGCTGGCCCGGTGGCAGTTTCCCGGACGGTCGGTGGTGACCCTGCTGATCGACCTGCCGATCGTGCTGCCCCCGATGGTGGCCGGCATCGCCCTGCTCGAGGTGTTCGGCCGCAACGGGCTGCTGGGGGCGCCGCTGTCGGCCCTGGGCATCACGCTGCCGTTCACCACCACCGCGGTGGTGATCTCCCAGGTGTTCGTCGCCGGTCCGTTCTTCGTCCGGGCCGCCCGGCTGGGCTTCGAGGAGGTCGACCCGCACATCCGGGAGGCCGCTCGGGTCGACAAGGCCTCCGAGGTGCTGCTGTTCTGGCACATCATGGTGCCGATCGCCCGGCGGGCGATCCTGAGCGGGGTGGTGCTCGCCTGGGCCCGGGCACTGGGCGAGTTCGGCGCGACCCTGTTCTTCGCCGGCAACCGGGAAGGGGTCACCCAGACCATGCCGCTGGCGATCTTCATCGGCTTCGAATCCAACCTGGCCCTGGCCGTCGGGTTGTCCTTCGTACTGCTGATGGTCAGCATCGCGGTGCTGCTGGTGGTCGGCCTGCTGGGCAATCGCCGCGACCTCAACACCGGCTGACCCCGCCGGACGTCGGTTGCGCACTGGACGTCGGTTGAGCAGAGGACACCGGACGTCGGGTGAGCAGACGACGCCGGACGTCGGTTGAGCAGAGGTGGCCGGACGTCCGTTGAGCACGCGTGGCTGTTGGACGTCGGTTGAGCAGGCGACGCAGTCGCCGTGTCGAAACCAGTCCGTACCGGTCCCCAGTGGAATCAGGTGGTGTACACCATGCCGATCGCCTCCTGCACCTCGGCGAGGGTCTGATCGGCCTTGGCGTTGGCCCGCTCGTTGCCCTCGGCCAACACCGCGGCCAGGTGCGCCGGGTCGGCCGCCAGTTCGGCGCGACGCTCCCGGATCGGGCGCAGATGTTCGTTGACCGCCTCGGTGACCGCGTCCTTCAACGCCTTGCCACCGGCGTCACCGATCGCGGCGGCGAACGCCTCGGGCTCCTGATTGCTCATCAGCGCCCCCACCATCACCAGATTCGACACCTCGGGACGGTTGTCCGGGTCGTAGGTGATGTTGCGGTCGGCGTCGGTGACGGCCTTCTTGAACAGCTTCGCGGTCTCGTCGGCGGTGTAGGACAGCGCGATCGTGTTGCCGCGGCTCTTCGACATCTTCTTGCCGTCCAGACCCATCACGTAGGGGGCGGCCGACAACAGGGCCTGCGGTTCGGGCAGCACCCGGCGTCCCTCGGCGTAGCGGTCGTTGAACCGGCGGGCAACCACCCGGGTCTGCTCCACGTGGGGGAGCTGATCGCGCCCCACCGGCACCAGGTTGCCGTGGCAGAACAGGATGTCGGCGGCCTGATGTACCGGGTAGGTCAACAACAGGCCGTTGATCACGTCGAGCTTGGAGTGCGCCAACTCGTCCTTCACCGTCGGGTTGCGCTGCAACTCCGGCAGGCTCACCAGCGACAGGAAGGGCAGCAACAACTGGTTCAGCGCCGGCACCGAGGAGTGGGTGAAGATCGTGGTGCGGGTCGGGTCGATACCCGCCGCCAGGTAATCGGCGAGGATGTCGAACACGCTGCGGCGCAGGTCACCGGGATCGGTGCGGTCGGTGATCACCTGGTAGTCGGCGATCACCAGCCAGGTTTCCACCCCTTGATTCTGCAGTTCCACCCGGCCCCGCAGGGTGCCCAGGTAATGGCCGATGTGCAGCGCACCGGTGGGCCGGTCACCGGTCAGCACCCGGTATCCGGCCGGGTTGGCGACGACCTTGTCGAGGTCGGCGATCAAACCCGGGTGGCTGCCCTCGAAGCCGGCGGGGTCGGTGTCAGTGGTGATGTCACGATCGGTCACGATCACCATTCCTACCACTTTCGGGCCCCGGCTCGCCCGCCGTGGGCGATCCGACCGGTGCCGGGCGGGGCATCCCGTTTCGGAGGGTGCCGCCTGCGGGGTGGGACGCCGCGGGGTGCGGACGGTGGGTCGGTCGTGGCCCGGTGGAAAGAGGGCGCCGGGTTTCGGTGCGGACGGTGGCCCGGGCGGGGTCGGATAGGCTGATCCACCGTGACGGACGTGCGCCCCTATGTGGTGGGAATCATCGGCGGAGGGCAGTTGGCCCGGATGACCTGTGCCGCGGCCATCGGCCTCGGCGTCGAGTTGCGGGTGCTGGCCGAGGGGCCGAACACCTCGGCGGCCCAGGTCGCCCGGTGGGTCACCGTCGGCGACTACACCGACGCCGACACGGTGCGCGAGTTCGCCCGGGGCTGCGATGCGATCACCTTCGACCACGAGCACGTCCCGATTCACATTCTCGAAGCCCTCGAGGCCGACGGGATCGCGGTGCGCCCCGGCCCGGCGGCGCTGATCCATGCCCAGGACAAGGCCGAGATGCGGGCCCGGCTGTCGGCGATGGGCGCACCCTGCCCCGAGCACGAGGTCGTCGCCGATGCCGGTGAACTGGCCGCCTTCGGTGACCGGGTGGGCTGGCCGATCATCGCCAAGACCTCCCGCGGCGGTTACGACGGCAAGGGCGTGTGGAAGCTCGATTCGGCCGACCAGGCCGAGGAACCTTTCGCCGCCCTGGCCGACCGCACCACCGTCGAGGGCGGGGTGATCTCGTCCGAGGGCGTGCGGATCGTGGCCGAGGAGTTCGTCGACTTCGCCCGCGAGTTGTCCGCGATCGTGGTGCGGTCCCCGTCCGGGCAGGCGGTCGCCCACCCGATCTCGGAGACCGTGCAGCGCGACGGCATCTGCGTCGAAACCACCACCCCGGCACCCGGTCTGCCCGAGGAGCGGGCCACCGAGGCCCAGCGGTTGGCGCTGCGGATCGCTCACGAACTGGGCACGGTCGGCATCCTGGCCGTGGAGTTGATGGAGCGCCGCGACGGGACGATCGTGGTCAACGAGCTCGCGATGCGTCCGCACAACACCGGCCATTGGACGATCGACGGGGCGTACACCTCGCAGTTCGAGAACCACGTCCGCGCGGTGCTCGACCTGCCGCTGGGCGACCCCGGCGCGCGGGCGAGGTGGACGGTGATGCACAACGTGCTGGGTGGGTCGGTGGCCGACCTGCCGGCCGCGCTGCTGCACTGCTTCGCGCGGGATCCGAAACTGCGGGTGCAGTTCTACGGCAAGGAGGTGCGGCCCGGACGCAAGGTCGGCCACGTGACCGCCTTCGGCGACGACCTCGAGCAGACCCTGGCCCGGGCCCGGCACGCGGCCGGATACTTGATGGGGGAGGAGGGCTGGGCCGACCAGCCCCTGATCGACGGAGGCAACCGATGACCGAACGTGACCTCGACCAGCCCCTGGTCGGCATTGTGATGGGGTCGGATTCCGACTGGCCGGTGATGGAGGCGGCCGCGACCGCGCTGGACGAGTTCGGGATCGCCTACGAGGCCGACGTGGTCTCGGCCCACCGGATGCCCGAGGCGATGGTCGACTACGGCCGGCACGCCCACGCCCGCGGGCTGCGGGTGATCATCGCCGGTGCCGGTGGTGCCGCGCACCTGCCGGGCATGCTCGCCGCGCTCACCCCGCTGCCGGTGATCGGGGTTCCGGTACCACTGAAGTACCTGGACGGGATGGACTCGCTGCTGTCGATCGTCCAGATGCCGGCCGGAGTGCCGGTGGCGACCGTCGCGGTCGGCAACGCCCGCAACGCCGGCCTGCTGGCCGCCCGCATCCTGTCGGTCGGCGACGAGGAGTTGATCGAGAAGATGATCGACTTCCAGGACGACCTGCGCCGCCAGGCCGAAGCCAAGGGCGAACGCGTCCGCAACCGCGACTGACCCCC
>JAAYAO010000013.1 GCA_012719335.1 Propionibacterium sp.
ACAGCCGGTGCTGTTGATCGTCACCGACGGCGAACCGACCTCGCACCTGATGCCCGACGGTGAGGTGTTGTTCAGTTATCCGCCACACCCGGCGACCATCTCGGTGACCGTGGAGGAACTCGAGGCGGCCGGCCGGCTGGGTGCGAAGGTCACCTTCTTCCGGCTCGGGGAGGATCCGGGGTTGGCCCGCTTCACCGAGCAGATGGCCCGCCGGGTGGACGGCGTGGTGGTCAACCCCGAGGCCGACGACCTCGGCGCGGCGGTGGTCGGCTCGTATCTGGGGTCGCGCGGTGGCGGGCAGGCTGCGTCGATGTACGGCTGGGGCGATCGGGGCTGGTGGGTCGACTAGCCTGATCCGGGTGTGGATCCCGAAGCGTTTCGAGGCCGACCCCGACTGGGTGGCCGAGGTGTTGGAGTTCGTCGGCCTGGCCGTCCTGGTGACCCCGACCACCGAGGGCCTGCAGATCACCCACCTGCCGTGGACCCATCACCCGACCGTCGGCGCACACGGAGCGTTGTACGCCCACCTGGCGAAGCTGAACCCGCACTGGCGGGCCGAACCCACCGGTGAGTCGGTGGTGATCGTCACCGGCACCGACGCCTACATCTCCCCGCGCTGGCTGCCGGGCATCGCCGAGAACCCGTTGCAGGTACCGACCTGGGATTACGAGGCGATCCATCTGCACGGTGACCTGATCGTCCATCACGAACCGGAGTGGATCCGGGCCCGGGTCGAGGAGTTGAGCGACACCTTCGAGTCGGCGATGCCCGACCCCTGGACACTCGAGGACGCGCCCGCGCACTACATCGAGGGGATGCTGCGCGCGATCGTGGGCCTGGAGTTGCGGATCACCCGGGTCGAGGCCAAGCAGAAACTGTCGCAGAACAAGTCCCCCGAGGACGTGGCCGGCATCGTGGCCGCACTGCAGTCCTACGGCGATCTGGACGCGGCCGGCGCGATCCAACGGGCCAATGCCGGCAAGCAGTGGCCCCCGTTGCGGTCGGGGGCCACCGAGGACTGACGGGTCAGAGCGCGAAGGCCGCCTCGTAGCCCTCATTGATCGCGTCGCCGACCTTGCGCGGATCGACGCAGTCACCCATCGCGGTGGCCTTGTCACCCAGGTCGGCCAGGGCACCGATCAGATCGGTCTCCGGCAATACCCCGAAGGCGGCGACGACGGTGTCGGCGGGCAGGGTGAGTTCCCCATCCGGACCGGTGGCTGTCACCCCGTCGGGTTTGATCTCGGTGACGGTGGTGTTGGTCAGCACGGTCACCCCCGCCTCGGCCAGCGAACGCAGCAGCGACACCTTGTTGATGCTGAACATGTCGCGGGCGATCTCGTCGGCCATCTCCACGATGGTCACCTCGTGGCCTTCCTCGGCGATCTCCAGGGCGTAATCGGCACCCGACAGTCCGCCGCCGCAGACCACGACCCGTTGGCCGACCGTGGCCCCGGTGTGGGCGTACAGCACGTCGATCGCGTGTTCGATGCCGGGGATGCCGGCCGGCAGCAGTGGCTGCGAGCCGGTGGCCACCAGAATCGCCTCCGCCTCGCGCAGGTCGGGGGCGTCGGCCTCGATCCGGTGGTTGAGGGTGACCTCGACGTTGGGCAGTTCGTCCAGTTCGCGTTGCCACCAGTCGATCATCTTGCGCAGCTCGCGCTTGAAGTCGGGGGTCGCAGCCGGGAAGAGCACCCCGCCGATCCGGTCGGTGGCCTCGTACACCCGAACTCGGTGACCGCGCCGGCCGGCCACCCGGGCGGCCTCCAGTCCGGCCGGCCCGGCCCCGACGATCACCACGTTCTTGGGATCGGACACCTCGGTGAGCACCCGCTCGCCCTCGTATCCGACCTCGGGGTTGACCGCGCAGCCCAGCGGCTTGCCGATGAAGGCGTGGCCGGTGCACATCTGGTTGCACCGGATGCAGGGCCGGATCGACTCGGCCCGTCCGGCCTTGATCTTGTTGATGATCTCGGGGTCGGCTATCAGACCGCGGCCGATCCCGATCATGTCGGCTCCCCCACGGGCCAGGATCTCCTCCCCCGCCTCGGCGGTGATGTTCCCACACGCCGCGACCGGGATGTCCACCACCTGCTTGACCCGTTCGGCCGCCGAGACCATGCAGTTGTCACCCAAGTAATAGGGCGGGAAGACATAGTCCATCGCCTCGTAGGAGCCGTCATCACAAATGATCAGGTCGACCCCACCGCGTTCCAGCTCCCGGACGATGAACTTGGTCTCCTCCCAGGTGCGTCCGCCCTCGAATTTGTGGTCGACCGAGATCCGGAAGCTCACCGGCAGCCCGGGGGCATTCTGTTTGACCGCGGCGACCACCTCATTGACGAAGCGGCAGCGATTCTCCACCGAGCCGCCGTATTCGTCGGTGCGCCGGTTCCAACAGGCGCTCATGAATTGGTCGACCAGGTATCCGGTGTGGCCGTGGATGTCGATCGCGTCGACACCGGCCTTGGCCGCGCGGGCGGCCGCGTCACCGAAGGCGGCAACCAACTTGTGGATCTCGTCGATCTCCAGCGGCTTGCAGATCACCGTGGGGTCGAAGAACCAGGTGTTGTCCGAAGAGGAGCGCGGCTCCATGCCAAGGGTGGCACAGTACTGGTTGTTGCGGCCCAGACCACCGGTGAGCTGCACCGACAGATACCCGCCGGCCTCGTGTTCTCTGGGTGATTCGAATTCTACGATACGTAGGAGAGAATTTCTACATATTTTTGCGCAACATTATTCACTTGACCCCG
>JAAYAO010000014.1 GCA_012719335.1 Propionibacterium sp.
GATGGTGCCCCAGGCGCGCTCGTACTGGGCGCGCTTCTTGGACAGGATCAGGCGGCCTTCCTTGTCCTCCTTCTGCTGGACGAGGGCTTCGACCTCGTCACCGACCTGGACGACCTCGAAGGGGTCCACGTCGTGCTTGATGGAGAGTTCCTTGGAAGGAATGACACCTTCGGTCTTGTAACCGATGTCGAGGAGAACTTCGTCTCGATCGACCTTGACGACGGTGCCGCTGACGATGTCGCCGTCGTTGAAGTACTTGATGGTCGCGTCGACAGCTTCGGCGAAGGCTTCGGGCGAACCGAGGTCGTCAATAGCGACCTGAGGGGAGGCCTCAAGGGAGGAGGTCATGTAGTAGGGCTCCGATAGGGGTTGAACGATGGACACACGCCGCAACCCGATCGTGGAGGAGAACTCGTATGCTGAGGGACCCTACGCGAGCGCAACCTGCTCCGTCCGAGGATGCGCAGGCCACAGCGCCATGAAAGCCTATCTGCGAGCCGTCGCCCTGGTCAATCCGTGACCCGACCGGAATGACACGTACGATGGGCGCGGCAGTCGGTTGAGATCCTCGAAAGGAAACACCCCATGGCACGGACGAACAAGCGCGGGCTGGTGATCGCCATCGTAGCGCTGGTGCTGGCTGCTGTGGTGGGTACGTGGTTCGTTTTCTCCGGCAATGACGACACCGCCGGTGACCCCGCATCCCCCTCCCCCTCACCGAGCGCGACCCCGGCGGAGAGCCCGACCCCGAGCGCCACCGGGGAGCAATGCGACCCGATGGGTGCCGGGTTCGTGCCGACCGAGTTCGAGATGCCCGATTCGGACGCGGTCACCCCCGTCCTGTCGTTGGGTCGGGACGAGAACGATGCCGCGGCCGCCCCACCGAAGGACGCCTCGCACACCACCGGCTGGTTCAACGAGGGCCCGATGGCCGGCAGCACCGCCGGCAAGATCGTGCTGACCATTCACACGTACCGCAACGGTGGTGCGCTGGGTAACGAGATGTACGAGGACGGCCCGAAGAAGGTCGAGGTCGGTGACCGGATGGTGCTGCGCGACGAGAACGGCAACGTCGCCTGCTACGAGGTGTCGGCGATCGAGAAGATCTGGGTGGCCGAGTACGACCTTGAGTCCGATGCCATCTACGACTGGGAGGGCGACCCCCAGATCGCGGTGGTGATCTGCTGGGACTTCAACAACGAGACCGAGGACTGGGATTCGCGGATCGTCTACTACGCCGACCCGGTGAACGACGGCCCCAGCGGCAGCGACCGCAGCGAGATGCCCGCCCCGACCAACGGCCCCACCGCCCCGCCGTCCAACTGACCGGCACGGTCACCGCGGGACTGACCCGCGGGGGCTTCCTGCGCATTCTCACCGGGTTGCGACACGGGCGCTCCGCGCCCTGCTCAACCAGCGTGATGGGGGATGGCCCGCGCGCGGCTCAACCAGCGTGGAGCCGCCGTCGGTTGAGCAGCCGTGCAGCGACGTCGATCGAAACCAGCGGGGAGTCGCCGTCGGTTGAGCAGC
>JAAYAO010000113.1 GCA_012719335.1 Propionibacterium sp.
AAGCCGGTGAAGAACACAGCCTTGGCCCACCGATCCAACGATCCAGCCAGTGGCATCCCTGTTCCCGGTTCCGCCACCAGCCCGTAGGCTCGCCTGAGCATCGACCCGTACGGAGGAAGCCCGCACAATGAGTGAATCGACCCCTGCATCCCAGTTCCATCCCGCGCTGCGCACCCGGGCCTGCGAGTTGTTCGGCGTCGACTACCCCATCGTGCAGACCGGCATGGGGTACGTCTCGGACGCCAAACTCACCGCCGCCACCGCGAACGCCGGCGGGGTGGGCATCCTCAGCTCCGGGCTGCTCTCCTACGAGGAACTGGTCAAGGCGATCGACGACATCAAGGCGCTGACCGACAAGCCCTTCGGGGTCAACGTCCGCGCCGACCAGCCCGATGTCGAGAAGCGCATCGACCTGATGGGACGCACCGGGGTCAAGGTGGCCTCCTTCGCGCTGGCCCCCAAGCAGCCGCTGATCGAGAAGTGCAAGTCGCTCGGGATGGTCGTGGTGCCGTCCATCGGGGCTCGCCGGCACGCCGAGAAGGTCGCCGCCTGGGGTGCCGACGCGGTCGTCGTCCAGGGTGGTGAGGGCGGTGGGCACACCGGTTCGGTGCCGACCAGCCTGCTGCTGCCCCAGGTCGTCGACGCGGTCGACATCGTGGTGGTCGGCGCCGGCGGCTACTTCGACGGCCGCGGCCTGGTCTCCGCCCTGGCCTACGGGGCGGACGCGATGGCGATGGGCACCCGGTTCATGATGACCTCCGACTCGCCGGTGTCCCAGGCGGTCAAGGACGTGTACCTGTCCAAGGGTGTCACCGACACCGTCGTCACCACCGAGGTGGACGGGGTGCCGCAGCGCGTCCTGAACGCCGGTACCGTCGCCCAACTGGAGAAGACCAACTTCGTCACCCGGCTGCTGCGCGCCGGCCGCAATGCCCTGGCCTTCCAGAAGATCTCCGGCATCCCGATCCGCGACATGCTCAAGGAGGGTCTGGCGATGAAGAAGAACCAGGGCCTCACCTGGAGCCAGGTCGTGATGGCCGCGAATGCGCCGATGCTGTACCGCGCCGCCCTGCTCGAGGGCAAGACCGACATGGGTGTGATGGCCACCGGCCAGGTCGTCGGCCTGATCGACGACGTGCCCAGCGTCGAGGAACTGATCACCCGGATCATGCGCGAGGCCGACGAAACCCTGAACCGCTTGGTACCGACGAGCTGACCGCACCCCGTGGTGCGACCCGACCCCGAAAGGTGAACTGATGGGCAACTTGACCGACAGAGTTGTGGTGGTGACCGGAGCCGGACGGGGGATGGGGCGCGAACACGCCCTCCTGGCCGCCCGCGAGGGTGCCTCGGTGGTGGTGAACGACTCCGGGGTGGAGGCCAACGGCGCCAACCCGGATGCGACCATCGCCGACTCGGTGGTGGAGGAGATCCGCGCCGCCGGTGGCAATGCGATCGCCGACAGCAACGACGTGTCCACCACCAACGGCGCCCAGGCGCTGCTGGAGCGGACCCTCGACGAGTTCGGCCAGGTGCACGGCCTGGTCACCAACGCCGGCATCCTGCGCGACAAGATCTTCGTCACCATGTCCGACGACGACTGGGATCTGGTGATCGCCGGCCAGTTGCGGGCCACCTTCGCCCCGGTGCGGGCCTTCGGTGCGCATTGGCGGGCGCTGTCGAAGTCGGGCACCGACCCGCGCGCCTCGGTGGTCACGATCTCGTCGACCTCCGGGCTGCTCGGCGCGGTCGGGCAGAGCAACTACGGTGCGGCAAAGGCCGGGATCGCCGCGATGACGGTGATTCTGGCCGAGGAGTTCGGCCGGATCGGCACCCGGATCAACTCGGTGGTGCCGGTCGCCCGCACCCGGATGACCGAGGACCTGCCCGGGATCGGTGAGATGGTCGCCGCCCCGGCCGACCCGAACGAGTTCGACGTCTACCACCCGGGTAACGTCTCGCCGCTGATCGGCTGGTTGCTCACCGCCGATTGCCCCAAGAACGGCGCGGTCTACTACGCCAAGGGCGGCGAGATCCGTCGCTTCCGCGGCTGGAGCTACGACTGGACGATCGACCAGGGCCAACGCTGGACCATCGAAGAACTGGACGCCGCCCTGCGCGACCGCGACTGATGTCCCCATGGCGCCGGTCGACCCCGCCGCAACCAGCCCTGGGTCGTCGGGACGTGGTTTCGACTGCCGGGCTGCGCCCGGCGCTCAACCGACGTTGCTGGGGGCGTCGGTTGAGCCGCTCGAACCGGCCTCCACGCTGGTTGAGCCGCTCGCGCAGCGAGCGTGTCGAAACCCCGCAAGGTTGCGCGCAGAAGCAATCACGGAGGTCTGTTGGGCTCGTAGAAGCCGGCTGGCAGTTCCTCGGCGATCGGGACGTGGTTTCGACTGCCGGGCTGCGCCCGGCGCTCAACCGACGTGCCAAGGAACGCTGGTTGAGCCGCTCGGGCCATTCCCTACGCTGGTTGAGCCGCTCGCGCAGCGAGCGTGTCGAAACCCCGCAAGGTCGCGCGCCAGTCAACCCCGACGTGGCAGGGGGGCGTCGGTTGAGCCTGTCGAAACCAGCCCCCGGAACATCGAAACAGCACCGAACCAGAGAATGAGGCACGCATGTTGGCCCAGGTAGTTACCGAACTCGGCACCCCCGATCAGCTCCGACTCACCGAGGTGCCCGACCCGACGCCGGGCCCCGGGCAGGTCTCGATCGCGGTCGAGGCGTCCGGGGTGAACTTCCCCGACGGCCTGCTGGTGGCCGGCACCTACCAGACCAAACCCGAGTTGCCGTTCACCCCCGGCTCGGAGGTGGCCGGCACCGTCCTGGCTCTCGGCGACGGGGTGGACGGGGTGTCGGTGGGGCAACGGGTGGTGGCCTTCTGCGGGCTCGGCGGGTACGCCGAGCAGGTGCTCGCCGCGGCCAACATGGTCTACCCGCTGCCCGATCAGGTCTCGGCGGTGGCCGCCGCCGCGATGCCGGTGGCGCACGGCACGTCCTACCACGGGCTGGTCGACCGGGCCCGGCTGCAACCGGGCGAAACCCTGCTGGTGCTGGGGGCGGCCGGCGGGGTGGGTCTCACCGCGGTCGAGATCGGGCACCAACTCGGCGCCCGGGTGATCGCCGCCGCGTCCACCGACGAGAAGCTCGACCTGGCCCGCAGCTACGGCGCCGACGAGACCATCCGGTACAGCGACGAGGATCTCGGCGACAAGATCAAGGAACTCACCGGTGGCAAGGGTGTCGACGTGGTCTACGACCCGGTCGGCGGTGACCTCGCCGACACCGCGGTGCGCCGGCTGGCGGTCGAGGGCCGCTATCTGACGGTCGGGTACGCCTCCGGCGCCATCCCCAAGGTCGGGATGAACCGGCTGCTGATCAAGGAGGGCACCCTGCTCGGTTTCCAATGGGGGGTGTGGGCGCGCCGCAACCCCGACCTGCAACGCCACAACATGGACACCATGCTCGGCTGGGTCGCCGAGGGCCGGCTGCGTCCGCACATCGACCGCACCTGGCCGCTGGCCGACGCCGCCCAGGCGCTGCAGTACGTGCTCGATCGCCACGCCCGCGGCAAGTGCATGCTGACCGTGGGGGATGACCGATGAGCAATATCGACCCGACCCACGCCGCCGAGTACGCCGCCGGGGCGAAACACCGCTATCACACGGTGCATCGGGGCCCGGAGATCTTCGAGGAGATGAACCTCGCCCCCTCGGCGAAGGGCCGCGAGATGCTGGAGCGGGCGATCGATTTCATGGAGGAGTTCGTCTACCCGGCCGAACCGGTGCACGCCCGACAACTCGCCGAGAACCGCGCCGACCGTCCGCACGAACTGCCCCGGATCGTCGAGGACCTGAAGATCGAGGCCCGCAAACAGGGCCTGTGGAACCTCTTCCTGCCCGACATCTCCGGCCTGTCGAACCTCGATTACGCCTACATCGCCGAGGTCACCGGCCGCTCGCCGTACCTGGCCCCGGACGCGTTCAACTGCAACGCCCCGTCCACCGGCAATATGGAGATACTGCACCTGTTCGGCACCCCGGAGCAGAAGCAGCAGTGGCTCGAACCGCTGCTGGACGGCACCATGCGCTCGGGGTTCGCGATGACCGAACCCGACGTCGCCTCCTCCGACGCCCGCAACATCTCGACCTCGATCGTCCGCGACGGGGACGAGTACGTGATCAACGGCCGCAAGTGGTGGACAACCGGGGTCGGTGATCCGCGCTGCAAGATCCTGGTGTTGATGGGCCGGATCGCCCCGGACGCCCCGGCCCACCAGCAGCAGTCGTTCATTCTGGTGCCGATCGACACCCCCGGGGTGACGGTGCACCGCTCGCTGCCGCTGTACGGCTACCACGACCAGCAGGGCCACGGCGAGATCACCTTCGAGAACGTCCGGGTGCCGGTCAAGAACCTGATCGGGGACGAGGGGTCCGGTTTCGCGCTGGCCCAGGCCCGGCTCGGCCCGGGCCGGATTCACCATGCGATGCGGTGCATCGGGATGGCCGAACGCGCCCTGGACATGATGGTGCGCCGGTCGATGGAGCGCGAACCCTTCGGGCAGAAACTGTCCGACCAGGGGGTGGTGCGCACCTGGATCGCCGAATCCCGGATGGAGATCGAGATGGCCCGGCTGCTGGTCACCAAGGCCGCCTGGATGATCGACCGGGTCGGTGCCAAGGGCGCGGCAACCGAGATCGCCGCGATCAAGGTGGTCGGGCCCCGGGTGGCCCGGGCCGTCCTCGACCGGTCGATCCAGGCCCACGGTGGGCTCGGCGTGACCGAGGACGTCCCGCTCGCCCGGATGTGGGCCTCGGCCCGGATCCTCGGCATCGCCGACGGCCCCGACGAGGTACACCTGCGCACCGTCGCCCGGGTGGAACTGCGCAAGTATCGCTGACCGGGTCCGTAAGCCCCGTGATGGCTTCCCGCTCACCAAAAGTGCAGTTGCTCACCAAGAGTGTTGACCTTTTTGGTTGCAACTGCATGTTTGGTGTGCAGATACGGAGTGACGGAGGAGACCGATGAACGACTTGCTGGACGAGATGGCCGTGGTGATCACCGGTTCGGGACGCGGGCTGGGCCGGGCCTATGCGCTGGCCGCCGCGGCCGAGGGTGCCGCGGTGGTGGTCAACGACCTCGACGTCGACACCGCCGAGGCGGTGGTCGCCGAGATCACCGAGGCCGGTGGCCGGGCGGTGGTCAGTGGCCACGACGTCAGCGACTGGGATGCCGCCGCGGAACTGATCGGGCTGTGCGTCGAATCCTTCGGACGCATCGACGGGCTGGTCAACAACGCCGGCATCCTGCGGGTGAACCGGCCCGAGGAGCAAACCGAACGCGACACCCTGGACGTGGTGAACTCCTCCCTGCTCGGCACCGTCGCCTGCAGCACCCACGCGCTGCGGCACATGTGCGAGGCCGGCCGCGGGGTGATCGTGAACGTCACCTCCGGGCAACAGATGGGGGCGCCGGTGATGGCGGTCTACGGAGCCGCGAAGGCCGCGGTGGCCACCCTCACCTACTCCTGGTCGCAGGATCTGCAGGCCAGTGGGGTGCGGGTCAACGCGATCTCGCCCAACGCCCACACCCGGATGGCCGATGTCTACGAGGAGTTTCTCGGCACACGGGCCACCGGGCAGAACGTCGGCATCGAGCCGGAGTCGAACGCCCCCCTGGTGATCTACCTGCTCTCCGAACTCAGTGAAGGAGTGTCGGGGCAGGTGTTCCGGTTCGATGGGCAGCGGCTGATGGTGTGTGCCCACCCGACGGTGATCGCTCCGGACGCCTACCTGCCGGAGGGCCGCACCGCACGGGACGTGGCCGCGGTGGTCGCCGGCGAACTCGCCGGGCTGTTCCAACCGTCCGGGATTCGCCGGATCAGCGCGCCGATGTTCCAGTGACCAGCCCCGCACCGGCATGACCACTTGCCAAGGTCAGGATGAGGCCTTAACGATGGGGGCATGAGTACCCCACGGGCCAAGGACGCCATGATCGCGGCCGCCGAACGGCTGATCGCCGAACGCGGCATCGCCGCGCTGACCCTCAAGGACGTTCAACTCGCGGCCAACCAGTCGAACAAATCGGCCGCCCAGTACCACTTCGGATCCCGCGAGGGCCTGCTCACCGCCGTCCTGGACAACCGGATGGAGCCGGTGAACCGCCGCCGGCAGGAGATCCTGGACAACTGGGTCGAACACGGGGTGAACCCCACCGCCCGGCAGGCCGTCGAGGCAATGGTCGGCCCGCTGGCCGCCGAGACCGTGGGCCGGAACGACAGTCACTACGCACGCTTCCTGATGCAGGTGATCTCCGACCCGGCGCTGACCGACATCGTCGAGGCCGGGATGCAGGCCGAGAGCCTGCGACGCATCCGGACCCTGCTGATCGGCCACACCAGCGTCGAACCGGCCACCGCGAAGCTGCGGGTGGGGTCACTGATGTCCTTCGTGCTGGTCACCCTGGCCCGCTTCGAGGGGCAACGCCGCAGCGCCGAGGCCACCGCCGGGCTGGTTGCCGACCTGGTCGAGGTGTGCCTGGCCATCCTGTCCGCCCCCGATGCCGCAGCCGCGGAATCGGTGAGCCCGACCGACCGCGAAGGAGTCTCGTCATGACCGCCGGCACCGACCGTCCCCGCTTCGGCACCGTGGTCGCACCACGGCCCACCGACCCGCTGGCCTCGCACGGGCCGCTGGTCGCCGCCCGCACCCCGGCGGGCTTCGACGACCGTCCCTACGAGTTGTTCGAGGTGCGCCCGCACACGCCCACCATCGGCGCCGAGATCCGTGGGGTTCGGCTCGGCGGCGACCTGTCGGCGGAGGTGCTCGCCGAACTGCACCGGGCACTGCTCGAATGGAAGGTGCTGTTCTTCCGCGATCAGGACATCGAACGGGCCGACCACCGCTCCTTCGCCGCCCGTTGGGGCGAACTCGAACAGCACCCCTTCTTCAAGTACACCTACGGCGGCCAGAACGACGTGGACGTCGCCACCCTCGCCAAGGACGCGGACGTCACCGGGGTGGAGAACATGTGGCACAACGATGTCACCTGGCACGCCACCCCGTCCCTGCTCGCGGTGCTGCGTGCGGTCGAGGTGCCCCCGGTCGGCGGGGACACCCTGTGGGCCGACACCGGCGCCGCCCACGACCTGCTGCCCGACGACCTGCGGCAGCAGATCGAACACCTGACCGCCGAGCACGACTGGATTCACGCTTTCGGCACCAACATGGACGAGAAGCTGCGGGCCGAACTGCGCGAGGCCTTCCCGCCGGTGACCCACCCGGTGGTGCGGGTGATCCCCGAAACCGGACGCAAGGTCTTGTTCGTGAACATCATCTTCACCCGGCGGATCCTGGGACTGTCGGAAGAGGAGTCGAACCAGTTGCTGATGAAGCTGTACCGGCACGTCCAGCGGCCCGAGTTCCAGGTGCGGCTGCGCTGGGAGCCGAACACCATCGCGATGTGGGACAACCGCGCCTGCCAGCACTACGCGGTCAGCGACTACCACCCGCAACGCCGGGTGATGGAACGCATCTCGGTCGTCGGCGACGTGCCGATCGGCCCCTGACAACGCCGGTTCGCCGGTGTTGAACAGGGGCGGGTGCCTCGGTATGAGATCTCGCGGGGTTTCGACACGGTTCACGCGAGCGTGAACCGGCTCAACCAGCGTGCTGGTCCTGGTTGAGCAGGCCGCGCATGGCTCTCCCACGGTGGTTGAGCAGGTCGCGCATGGCCCTCCAACGGTGGTTGAGCAGGCCGCGTAGCGGCCGTGTCGAAACCCCCTCGACCGGCGTGGTGCTCCTGGTTGAGCAGATTGCGTCTGGCTCTTCACGTGGAGCAGGTCGCGCATGGCTCTTCCACGGTGGTTGAGCAGGTCGCGCATGGCCCTCCAACGGTGGTTGAGCAGGCCGCGCAGCGGCCGTGTCGAAACCCCTCGACCACGGCAGGCAATCGGGAGCACGGCCCCGTCCTTACCGGGGGAGGTCGCCGATGGGGAAGCTCGGTAGGTACTCCCGCACCCTGGCCAGACGTTCGACGGTGCGCCGGATGGCGGCCGGTTCGAAGCGTTCGGCGTGTGTGCTCACCCACGGGCCCTTGACGTCGATCCGGTCGATGCTCTCGTCGTGCAGGTACTGGATCAGGCGCGGGGTGGCCACGGCATGGCCGATCCGATCGTGGGAGGCGGTGACCAGGTAATCGCGGTTGAACTCGTGCCATTCGGTGTCGATGCCACGTCCGGAAGCCAGCCGGGAGCGCATCAGTCGGACGTGATCGGGCACCCGATGGGCCAATTCGACCAACACCGCCGGGCGGATGCCCGCCACCGCCACGAAGTCGACCCCGGCATGGTGTCCGGTGATCATCTCGCTGCCGTGGTCGAGCGGGCGGATGTTCCACAGATAGAACAGCACCGAGCGCAGCGGCGTGATCCGCTGGAAACCGGTGCCCTGCCAGGAGCCCAGATGGTCGGCCTCCTCGATCGTCCACGGATCGAGCAGGCCCTGGGCCAGTTCGTTCTCGAGCAGGTCGGCCACGGCGGCGAGCAGATCGGCGTTGCGCCCGAGGACGCGCCGGCTGGTGCCGTCGTGCGGCAGCCAGAGCAGCCACCGGCCGTCGGTGAGCAGGTTCAGTGGTGGGCCGGAGCGACGATTGTCCAACAGTTCCCAGACCGGGCCGACCAGAGCCGATTCGATCAACCCGGCGTCGCCGAAAGCGGCCCAGAGCCGTCCGTCGTAGCGGTCGCGATCGGCCGGTAACCGGACGTCGGCACGGGGCAGGCCGAGTACCCGGGGCAGTACGCCGAAGAAGTCGTCGGTGACCAGAAACCGCTCCAGACCGCGGGAGAGACGGGTGGCCAACCCGATCAGGTACAGGCTGCGGCGCAGGGATTCGGCCACGGTGACGAGCGGGGTGCCGGGCTGGGTCTGTTCGGGCAGGTACTCGAAGACGAACACCTCGCGTTCGCCCACCATCCGGGTGCGGGTGCGGTGGTCGCGCATATTGGGCTGCACCAGAAAGGGCAGGCCGAAGGTGGTGTGGACTTGGAAGGGCTGTCCACGCCCGTGCCACTGCCCGATGAGGCACCTCCCGAATGGCGCGTGACCGAAACCTCGAGAAATCGGAGGTCATTCGTACCGGGGTCAGCCTATAACCGCGGTTTGCTCGCGGTTTCGGTCATGCCGCAGCCCCGGGCTGCCCTGCACGGGGTGCATCGGGTTCGGCGGAGCTACCGGCGGCGCAGTACCTCCGGGCGGCTCTCGCGGTCGGTGCCGAAGACCGGCTCGACCAGGCCGGGCCGTGGGGTGTTCGGCCCGCCTCCTCGAGCAACAGGTTGACTGCGGCCTCGCCGGATGGGGATAACGGGCGGGACCGATACCGATGGGAATGCCGCGTAGCTCCTGGCGCCCGGGCGGGGAGGTCAGGCCGGCGCGTCGAAGGCCAACTCGAAATCCCGCAAGGTGTAACCGGCCACCAGATCGTCCCATCCCAGCCGCGGTTCCCGGACGATCCGGGGCCGGTGCCCCAGCAGCTTGGTGAGCAGCACGTCGGACTCCAGCAGAGCCAACGGCCGGCCCGGGCACTTGTGCGCCCCGTCCCCGAAACTCAACCCGGAGGCGTCCGCCCCGGGCATGTCGCGGCCCGGGCACAGGTCGTGGGGTTGTGCACCGGCTGTGTCCGGATCGGTGTTGGCCTGCCGGACGCAGATGTCCACCAGGTCCCCGGGGCTCAGGGTGTGCCGGCGGCCCGCATCGGTGACCGTGACGGGCTGCTGCATGCGCCGATAGAGGTGTCCCACCACCGGCTCCAGCCGGATGATCTCGGCCAGGCTGGCGAGCCTTTCCTGCTGCTCCGCCGCGCGGTATCGCGCGGCCAACTCGGGGTGGGTCAGCAGGTGCCAGCACGCCATCGAGATGAACTCACGGGTCGTCACCATGCCGGCCGTGCCATAGGTGACGCACTCCACCAGAATCTCCGCATTCCCGTAGCCCTGCCGATCGCGGCGAGAACCACCTTCACCGATACTGCTCCCGACCCGAGCGGGCTCGCTCGACCCGAAGCCGGCGACGCGGATGCGACATGGAACCTCCCGGCCCCGATCCTAATGGGGTGGACGA
>JAAYAO010000114.1 GCA_012719335.1 Propionibacterium sp.
GGTTGAGCAGGCGCGCAGCGCCGTGTCGAAACCAGCCGCGCTGGACCACAAACCGGAGGAGTCGTTGGTTGAGCAGGGTGGTGCGGACCCCGAGCCGGGGGAGGCGTCGGTTGAGCAGGCGCGTAGCGCCGTGTCGAAACCAGCCGACCTACCGATCATCGAGCCGATGCTCGCCGGCCCCGCCGAGGTCACCGATCTGGCCGACGACGACTGGCACTTCGAGGTGAAATGGGACGGCTACCGGGCGATCGCCGCGGTGGCCGACGGGCAGGTGGTGCTGCGCAGCCGCCGCGGCCTCGACCTCACCGCGAAGTACCCCGAACTGGCCGAGTTGGCCACCCTGATCGGTGACCACCGGGTGGTGCTCGACGGCGAGATCGTCGCCCTGGACGACCGGGGCCGTTCCCGTTTCGATTGGCTGCAGAACCACGGCGCCGGCACCAGCCCGGCCCACTACATGGTGTTCGACCTGTTGCACCTGGACGGCCGCTCCCTGGTGCGCGACTCCTACCTCGACCGCCGCGCGGCGCTCACCGACCTGCTCGGTGAGGGCGGCTCCTTCGTCCACGTCCCGACGACTTTCGGCGATGACCGGGAAACCGCCCTGTCGGTCAGCAAGGAACTCGGCCTGGAAGGGGTGGTCGCGAAACGCCCCGGCAGCATCTACCAGCCCGGACGTCGGGCACGCACCTGGTTGAAGATCAAACACCGCCGCACCCAGGACGTGATCATCGTCGGCTGGAAACCCAGCGACGCGCACCCCACCCGCGGCATCGGTTCCCTGCTGATGGCGGTCAACGACGGCGACACCCTGCGGTATGTCGGACGGGTGGGCAGCGGGTTCAGCCAGCGGGCGCTCAGCGATACCCGCGAGGTGCTCGACACGATCGCCTGCGACGAACCCCAACTGGACGGGGTGCCGGCCGCCGACGCGAAGGGTGCGCACTGGGTGGACCCGTTGCTGGTCGGGCAGGTCGAGTACGGCGAGCTCACCGAGACCGGACGGTTGCGCCATGTGGTGTGGCGCGGGTGGCGCCCGGAACTGCGGGTCGAGGACGTGGTGCTGGAGGGTTGAGCGTCCGCACCGGGAGCCGGGCCACCCCGGGCGGTTCAACCCGGGGTGGGGTCGTCCAACTCGGCATCGTGCACCTTCAACGCGATCTGTACCCGGCTGGTCATCCCGAGCTTCTCCAGGATGCGGGTGACGTGGGCCTTGACGGTGGCGACCGACATGTACTGGGCCCTGGCGATCTCGGCGTTGGTCATGCCTTGGCCGATCAGCAGCGCCACATCGTGTTCCCGGGTGGTGAGCTCGGCCAACTCGGCGCGAGCGGCGTCCCGCTTGGGGGACACCCCCTGGCTGGTCGCCAACTGAATCACCTGGGCGATGATGGTCGGCGAGAGGGTGTGTTCGCCGGCGGCCACCTGATGGATCGCCTCGATCATCCGCGGCGGCGGGGTGTCCTTCAGCAGGAATCCGGCCGCCCCGCCGGCCAGCGCCCGCAGCACCATGTCGTCGGCGTCGAAGGTGGTCAGGATGATCACCTTGGGCGGGTTCGGCAGCGCGTTCACCTCGGCCAGCGCGGTGAGCCCGTCCATCCGGGGCATCCGGATGTCCATCAGCACGATGTCGGGGGAGTGCTCGGTGACCAGACCCACCGCCTCGTCCCCGTCGGACCCCTCGGCGACGAACTCCAGTGCCGGATCGCCGCCGAGCATCAGTTGTAGTCCACCCCGCACCAGCGGGTCATCGTCGATCAACACCAAGCGGATCGCAGTGGTCACGGCCGCGCACCTCCCGAGCAGGGAACCCGGTAGCAACTGTAGGCCGAGCCGGCGGCGGTCGATCCGGCGGTGCGGGACGATCCCGGGGCACTCGCGCGGCCCGGCCGGCGGCGATGCATCCTCACCACGGCAACCAGGCCCGCAACTCGAACCGGCCCTCGTCGTCGATCCGATGGGTCAGGGTGCCGCCCACCATCTGGGCCCGTTCCCCCAACCCGAGCAGCCCCACGCCCGCCCCGGGCACCTGCCCGGCCCGGCCCAGCGGGTTGCGGGCCACGATCGTCAATCCCTGATCGGGATCCCCGGTGATGCTCAGGGAGAGTTTGGTGTGCGGGGCATGTTTGCGGGCGTTGGTGAGGGCCTCCTGCACGATCCGGTAGGCATGTCGTCCGATTCGGGCGGGTAGATCGCCGTTCACCCGGTAGTCCAGATCGATCTTCGTCCCGGCCGTCCGGGCGTCCTCGATCAGGGTCGGCACATCGGTCAGGGTGGGCTGGGGCTTCGCCGGCGTGGTGGTACCCGCGCCGCCGGAGTCGTCGCGCAGGGACCCCAGCACCGAGCGCAGTTCGGTGAGCGACTGGTGGGCGTTCTCCTGAATCGTGCGGGCGATGTCACGGGTTTGTTCGGCCGAGAGATCGTCGCGGTGGGCGAGTGCCCCGGAGTGCATCGACACCAGGCTCATCCGGTGGGCGAGCACATCGTGCATCTCCCGGGCGATTCGGTTGCGTTCGGCCGCCTGCCCGGCCAACACCTGCAGTTCCTGTTCCCGCTCGGCGGTCTCGGCACGTTCCCGCAGGGAGGCGATCAGATCGCGGCGGGCACCGATGTACAGACCCCAGGCGGTCAGCAGGGCGGTGAACCCGAGGCCGCTGGCCGTCCAGGTCAGGAAGTACGCGGGGCCGCCGGTGACCGGGGTGCCCTCGACCGACACATTCGCGGGGCCGCCCTGCGGGAACCACAGCATCGCCGGAAACTGCATCAGCAGGGACAGGACGATGGCCGGCACGATTTCGCGCCAGCGCCGTCGGGTGCACAGGTGCAGGTACGCCCACACCATGAAACCGGACGGCGACACCGCGACCACGCTCACCACGATCAGCACCAGGGTCACCGCCAGGGCGTGGCGGTGCCGGAACCGAATCAGCAGCGCCGACGCGATCCCCAGGGCCAGGTCCACCACCGTGCCCACGCCGGGGGCCAGCACGTTGTTCAACGGTGAATCGGTCACCCAGGCCGCGAGCCCCAGCAACGAAGCCAGGCCGTAACGCCACAGCAGCGACCAGGTTCGCCCGCGGACGGGGGCGTCGGTGCCGGTGAGGGTGGTCATGCCACCCAGCGTAGAACCGGCCCGTCCGTGGTGGGCGGCGAAACCACCGAACTGGCCACCCGGCCAGTGGAATACCGACCAAAGTCGATGCAGAAAGCGTTCACCATGGCGCCATGACTGCTGAAGCCGCCTTCGCCGCGCTGACCGAGGACGTCCGGGCCGCGATGGCCGAATGCCACGA
>JAAYAO010000115.1 GCA_012719335.1 Propionibacterium sp.
ATCGGGCACCACGCCGGCTTCGACCCGAGATCGCACGCGCTCCCCGCTCGAGCGGCGTCCCCGGCTACTGCAAACCGCCTCGTTTCGGGCCGATAACCGAAATAGGCGGTCGAAGGCCGAAAAGGAGGCGGTTTGCAGCAGCATCGGTCAGGACAGCAACTCCAGCAAGGCCTTCTCCAGGGCGGCTTGGCGGCGTTTCGGGCTGCGGTGTCGCTTCTCGGCGGCCGCGACGATGGTGTTGCCGGCCTCGTAGGCGTCGATGATCCGCGGGTCGATGTAGGACGACCGGGCCACGGTCGGCGTGTTGCCCAGATACCCGGCCACCTCATTGACCGCCTGCTGCACCGCACGTTTGCGGGAGGCCTTCGATTCGCCCGGTTCTTCGGTGAGGGCGAGCACCTCGGCGGCAATCACCCCGGCGTGCCAGGTGCGGAAGTCCTTGGCGGTCAGGTCACCGCCGAACAGATCGGCCAGGTACTCGTTGACATCGGTACTGCTGAGTTCGTGCCACTCCCGGCCCACCTTGTAGGCCAGCAGCCGGGCCGAGTCGTCGCGGCGCCGCCGCAGGGTGTCGAGCACGGCGACCGCGGCCGGGTCATCCACCGACACCGTGTGGCTGATCCCGGACTTTCCGGCGAAGGAGAACACCAAATTGTCGCCGGAGCGGCGGACGTGGTGCCGCTCCAGGGTGGTCAGGCCGAAGGAGCCGTGGGCGTCGGTGTAGGCGTCGTTGCCGATCCGGAAGTAACCGACATCCAGCAGGCGCACCGCGGTGGCGGTGACCCGTTGCAGCGGCATGCCGTCGAGCTCGAGGTCGCGGGAGATCCGGCGCCTGGCCTGGGGCAGTTTCTCCGCCGCCCGGGTGACCCGGTCGAACTTCGACCGGTCTTGTTTCGTGCGCCAGTCGGGGTGATAGAGGTACTGGCGACGCCCGGCATCGTCGGTACCGACCGCCTGCAGATGGCCGTTCGGGTACGGACAGATCCACACCTCGGTCCAAGCCGGCGGAATGGCCAACGACTTGATCCGGTCGACCTCCTCGTCCGGCAGGGCCTCCCCGTCGGCATCGCTGTAGCTGAACCCCTTGCCCCGGCGCCGGCGGGAGAATCCGGGCATCCGCGGGGTGACACGACGGAGGCGAACCATTCTCGGATGGTAGTGCCGTACACCTGCCCGGGCCCACCACCTCAGGGGTGATCGGTCAGCGACGAGCCCTCCGACGCAGCACCGGTTGGCGTAGCAGCACCAGCACGAGCACCACCGCCATCAACCCGGCGAAGCCGATCAGCAGCAGCGACGTCGCCGTGTCCTCACCCGCTCGCAGCATCAGCACCCCACCCCAGCCCGCGAAGACCGCGATCAAGCCGGCCGCCGCGGTGACCACCACGAGCTGCACCCGAAACACAGCGGGCTGCCAGGCTCGGGGCAGGTAGGCCAACAGGGTGAACAGCCATCCGGCCAGCATCAGAAATCCGAACCCCACCAGCAGGCCCTGGTGCCAGGGTTCCAGCAGGTCCGGTTGGCCCCCGACGAAGGGCCCCACGAAGGCCGTCGCCACCAGCAGTGGCCCGAAGATCAGCAACAACACACTGCGGGCGCTGCGCCTCGACTGGATCGCCGGCCCCGGGTCCTTCCCAGGCTCTTCCGCGGTCAACCGGTGATCCGGCGGTTGAAGTCGAGCACATCGGCCATCCAGACGTTCAGGGCCTCATCGGCCGCCACGACGGACGGGTCGACCCGCAACCAGGACGGTCCCATCAAGCGGCCGTGCCCCATCTCGAAGATGGACGCTCCCGGCCGGGCCAGGAACTCGTCCTGCCGCTCGGGGTCGACCCGGGCCAGCAGGCTGCCGTCCTTGTTGGCGCACACCGCGAGCTTGCCGCCGACCATGAAGCACTGGGCCCCGAACATCGCCTTTTCGGTGACGATCTCGGTGGCCAGTGCTTCGCGCAGGCGCTCGGCCGTCCGGTTGCGGGCTTCGGTCATGTGCCCATCGTGGCGGCCGGCACCCGAACCGGCAAGGTTCCCCGCCACGATCAGGCCAGCCCCAGGGTGTGCACCTGACGCTCCACCAGGGCCTCGAAGAGGTGATCGGCGGGGTCGGCGCTCCCGACGAGGTGTCCCGACAGTTCCAGGCCGACCACCCCGATCAGGGCTGCCAGTTCGGCCAGCACCGCCGCCATTCCGGACGGGTCCGCAGCGAACTCCCCCGCTGGGGCGGCCAACTGCGTCACCAGCGCGTCGTGGTCGAAGGCCGGTACCGGTTGCCCGGCTCCGGCCGCCAGGAAGTGGCCGGCCACCGCGGCAGCAGCCGGGACGGTCGCCGGCGGTGCGACGTAGCCCGGCACCGGGGTGCCGTAGATCAACTGGAACTCGTGTCGATACTGCCGGGCCCAGCTCCGGAAGGTGTGCGCCAGATCGCGCCAGCGCTGCGCCGGCTGCCCGGCGGAAACCCGCCCCAGGGCCGCGTCGAGGTGCTCGTAGCTCTCGATGATCATCGCGGTCAGCAGGGCTTCCCGGGTCGGGAAATAGCGGTAGATGGCCGAGGAGACCAGGCCCACCTGCCGGGCAACGGCACGCATCGACAGCCCACCGCCGCCGTGCTCGGCGATCTCGGTGCGTGCGACCGCCAGAATCTGCGCGGTCATCTCTGCCCGGGCCTGCTCTCGAACTCCCATGGGCACCACTGTGCCACAAATCAGAGAGCACCGCTCTTGCAATATCGAGAGCCGTGCCCTAGATTCATCGACAGAAAGCAAGAGCACCGCTCTCTCAATCAGGAGTTCCGATGACCTGCACCCCCGTTCGTCCGAACAACACGACCCACGCAGCAACGCACCCGAGCGCCGGCAAATACCTGGCGGCGCCCCTGCTCGGCACCGGCATACTGATGGCCGGCTACCTGCTCGCCCGTCCCTACGGTGATGCCGCCGGCGGTGACACGCCGGCCGCGGCCGAGGCCTTCGCCTCGACCTGGTGGGTGATCTCCCATCTGTGCGGGATGCTCGCGATCGCCACCTTCGCCCGGCTGGCCGCGCGCGTCCACGACCTGCTCAGCACGGTCGGTACGCGGGTGGCACGGACGCTGGGGCTGGCCGGCATGGCATTGGTGCTGCCCTACTACGGGCTGGAAACGTTCGGTCTGCAGGCGGCCGGACGCGCCGCCCTGGCCGGAGACCTCTCGGCCCTGGAGCTGGTCACCGAGATGCGCGATCACCCCGTCGCGATGACCCTGTTCGGGGTCGGGCTGGGCCTACTGGCCGTGACCGGAATCCTGCTGGCCATCGGGTGGCAGCGACATCGGGGGGATTGGGCCGCCTGGCCCCTGGCCGTGATGATGACCCTGTTGCTGCCGCAGTTCTTCCTGCCACCCACCGGACGGATGGCCTACGGGGTGCTGTACGCCGTGGCCGTCGGAGTATGGCTGATCGGCGCGGTGCGCGGGGGGCGGGACGGGTCCTGACCCGGGCGGAAACACGACGGACCCGCGCAGGATGGGGTACTTCTCGGTGCGTTGGTACTGCCACACGCCGATGCCGATGAGCAGCAGGCCCATCGTCCAGAACAGCACCATCAGGATCAGCGCCATCGGCCCGGTCGACAGCACCAGACGCAACATGCCGAACCCGCCGAGGAAGACCAACACCCCGCCGATCAGGCAAGCGGTGAGCACGCTGACTTTGCGATGCCGCTCATGTGCTCTCAGCGCCGCGATGGGATCGGATTGACGCCAGTCGCGGAAGTTCAACGCGGCCACGTAAGTCATCGCCCCCAGCAGCACCACGAACCCGACCTGCAAGGGCAGGAATTCGAGCGCAGCCACCCGAATGCTCAGGACGAACATGGGGATGAGCAGCGCCAGGCACAGCACCGACAGCGCCAACACCACCCCGCTCTGGGCGCGCTGCGTACGGACACCCATCGGGCGCGGGGAGAACGGCATGCGGCCCAGCGTAGCCACATCCGGGCCACCGCACAGATCGAGTTGCCACCCCGCCACGTCGGCTGATCAAGCCGAATCGTCACGGAATTCTTTATCGGGTTCTCGCCCCATTCGAAACACCCCCAAGGAGGGTATTCGCCGGCACTTCAACAACTACCCGAAAGGGTGAAATTCGCCCCTTCGGACCATGTTTCCCGTTGCCACAGTCGTATCGAGAACCGTGCTGAATATCCGCGCCATCGAACCCATTGCGCAAATATCGACACACAATATCGTGGAGTTCACCGGTTTCCTGAATACGGGAATACCCCTGCGGTATCGAAATGAGGAGTTGTCATGGACATCACCGATGTCGATCGTTTGCGAAGCGCCGTGGTCTACGCCCACGGTGAGAAGGTCGGTTCGGTCGACGAGATCTTCGTCGACGACGAGACCAACCGGCCGTCCTGGGCCACCGTGTCGACCGGCCTGTTCGGCACCAAGAAGAGTTTCGTCCCGATCGACGACGCCCAACTGGTCGAGGACGACCGCCTCGAGGTCAGCACCGACAAGGACACCATCAAGGACGCTCCGCGTATCGACGTGGACGAACACCTGTCCCGGGACGAGGAGCGCCGGCTGTACGAGCACTACGGCCGCTCCACCCGATACAGCGACCTCGAGGCCCGCTACCGGGATCGTGCCGCCGACGGCGACCGGGACGACCTCGACGCCCGGCACGCCGAGGGCACCTACGACCTGGGCCGCGATTCCCGCGAGGGCGACACCACGCTGGGCACCCGCCCGCAGGTGACCGAGGATTACGACACCCCGCGCGAGCACGCCTACCAGGGTGACGAGATCGCCGACGACCGGGCGATGGACCGCGATCGCATCGAGCGCGACGCCGGGTTGCCCGACGACACCGTCGAGACCCGCGGTGAGCGCGGCACCGAACGGGCCACCACCAATGTGCGGGAGGGCCACCTGCGGGTGTACCGGCCCGACGGTGAGCAGCGTCGCTGAGCCCACCCGACAACCCCGTCTCCGAGCCCGTCCCGGGGGCCCGTCCCGGGGGCTGTTCCATCGGCCGTCGGCCACCCCCGCGGTGGCCGACGGTTCGCGTTCGACGGTGCATCCCGCTCGCCGCGACGCACCACCCGTCCACCCGGCAGCGTTGCGCAAAGTCGACATTGCGTGTGGACTGGGGTGATGACGAGGATCGGATTCCATGCCTCCCACGAGCAGATTTCGCCGCGTCGGCTACTGGCCGATGTGCAGGAGGCCGAGCAGATCGGCTTCGACATGGCGATGTGCTCGGACCACTTCGCCCCGTGGTCACGGCGTCAGGGCCACTCCGGCTACACCTGGAGTTGGCTGGGCGCCGCCCTGGCCACCACATCGCTGAGTTTCGGTTGCGTCTCCGCGCCCGGCCAGCGGTACCACCCGGCCGTCGCGGCGCAGAAGATCGCCACCCTGGCCCAGATGTTCCCGGGCCGGTTCTGGACCGCGCTGGGCAGTGGCGAGGCGATGAACGAGATGATCACCGGCGACAAGTGGCTGCGCAAGGAGCAGCGCGTCCAACGTCTGGAGGAGTGCGTCGACATCATCCGGCGGCTGCTGCAGGGCGAGGAGGTCACCCACGACGGGCTGATCACCGTCGACCGGGCGAAGCTGTGGGACCTGCCCGCTGAGGTGCCGTTGCTGATCGCCCCCGCGGTCAGCCCGGCCTCGGCCGGCCGGGTGGCGGCCTGGGCCGACGGGTTGATCACGATCAACCAGGATCCCGAGGTGCTGCGCCGGGTGATCGGCAACTACCGCGACGCCGGCGGCCGCGGTGACATCTCGCTGCAGGTGCACCTGAGCTGGGCCCCCACCGACGAGGAGGCCGAGGCAATCGCCTTCGAGCAGTGGCGCACCAATGTGTTCGCCGAACCGGTCTGCTGGGATCTGGACAGTGTCGACGCCTTCGATGCCGCCGCCGAACACGTCGGCCCCGCATCGGTGCACGGCGCGGTGCGCATCTCGGCCGATCCGGCACAGCACCTGGCCTGGCTCACCGAGTACGCCGAGATGGGCTTCGACGACATCTACCTGCACTACGTGGGTCAGGACCACACCCGCTACTTCGAGACCTTCGGCAGCTCCGTGCTGCCCCAACTGCACTGATCCGGAGGAACCCCATGCGCATCACCGATACCAGTGACCTGTGGTGGAAGAGCGCGGTCATCTACTGCCTCGACATCGAAACCTACCTGGACGCCAACGGCGACGGCTGCGGCGACCTGACCGGTCTCGGCCAACGGATCGACTACCTGGCCCAACTGGGCATCAACACCCTGTGGCTGATGCCGTTCTACCCCAGCCCCGACCGGGACGACGGCTACGACGTGAAGGACTTCTACGGGGTTGATCCGCGGCTGGGCAATCACGGCGAACTCGTCGAGGTGATCCGTACCGCCCACGACCGGGGGATTCGGGTGGTGGCCGACCTGATCGTGAACCACACCTCCGACCAGCACCCCTGGTTCGTGGCCTCGCGGCGCAGCACCACCAACCAGTACCGCGACTACTACGTCTGGCGGGACACCGAACCCGGGGACACCTCCGACGAGGTGGTCTTCCCCGACCAGGAGGACTCGATCTGGGAGCTCGACGAGCGCACCGGCGAGTGGTACCTGCACCACTTCTACAAGCACCAGCCCGACCTGAACCTGGCCAACCCGAAGGTGATGGACGAGATTCTGCGCACCGTCGGTTTCTGGCTGGAGCTCGGTATCGACGGATTCCGGGTGGACGCGGTGCCGTTCCTGATGCAGAACGCCGAGAACACCGGCACCAAGACGATGGCGGTCGACCCGCACGATGTGATGAAGCAGATCCGGGCCTTCCTGAACCGCCGCAAGGGCGACGCGATGATGCTCGGTGAGGTCAACGTGCCGCATGCCGACCAGTTGAAGTTCTTCGGCGGCGATGCCGGCGACCAACTGCACATGATGTTCGACTTCATCGCGATGCAGGCCACCTATCTGGCCTTGGCCCGCGAGGACCCGGCTCCCCTGGTGAAAGCGATCAAGGATCGTCCCGCGATCCACCCCACCTGTCAGTGGGCGACCTTTCTGCGCAACCACGACGAGCTGACCCTGGACAAACTCACCGATGCCGAACGTCAGGAGGTGTTCGACGCCTTCGCCCCGGATCCGGAGATGCAGTTGTACGACCGCGGGGTCAAGCGCCGGCTGCCACCGATGCTCGGTGGTGACCCGCGGCGGGTGCGGATGGCGTACAGCCTGATGTTCTCGATGCCGGGCACGCCGACGCTGTACTACGGCGAGGAGATCGGGATGGGTGAGGATCTGGCCGCCGAGGGACGGATGGCGGTGCGCACCCCGATGCAGTGGAGCTCGGGGCGCAACGGCGGTTTCTCCGAGGCACAGCCGGCGAGGTTGATCTCGCGTCCGGTACCGGACGGCTACGGCCCCGAACACATCAACCTGGCCGATCAGGAGCACGACCCCGATTCGTTGTGGACGTTCATGCGCGAGCTGATCGGGGTACGCCGACGCCGTCCCGAACTGGGTTGGGGTGAGTTCTCGGTGGTCGAACAGTCCGAGAAGTCGGTGCTCGCCCACCGGGTGGATCTGCCCGGCTCGGGTGTCCTGGCGGTGCACAACTTCTCCGCCGACCCGGTGACGGTGAATCTGGTCGACACCCTCGCCGAGGAGGACACCATCGAAGACCTCCTCGACGGTGACTCCGTCGTCCGCCACGAGGGCGGCCTGACCCTCAGCCTCGAGGGCTACGGCTACCGCTGGTTTCGGATCAAGTCCCGGAACGCCGGTTGAGCCGAGGCGCTCGCGCCTCACATCGAAACCACGTGAGACTCCCGCCGAATGACGCGGGGCCAACGGTCGCAACACGAAAGCGGCCCGGCTCCCAGAGGGGAACCGGGCCGCTTGTGCCGAATCAGCCTGCGGCTTCGGGGTCGGCGGCCGAACCGTGGTTCAGCGCCTCGATCAGGGCCCCGTTGA
>JAAYAO010000116.1 GCA_012719335.1 Propionibacterium sp.
CGTGACACCGGTGACGTCGGACGGCAGCAGGTCGGGAGTGAACTGGATCCGCGAGTGGGTGCCCTGCACGGTTTGGGCGATCGAGCGGGCCAGCGAGGTCTTGCCGGTGCCCGGGTAGTCCTCCAACAGCAGGTGCCCTTCGGCGAGCATGCAGGTGACCGCCAGCCGGATCGCCTGGGTCTTGCCCAGGATCGCGCGCTCGACATTGGACACGATCGACCCGAAGGTCTCGGCGAACCAACGGGCCTGGTCGGGGGTCATTGCCATGGGGTACTGCTCACTTTCCGGTTACACCGTTCTCCACACACGGGATGTTCCATACCCGTTGTCACAACTGATCGTCAGGGTCCCGTCGGGGTACCCGTACACGTAACTGCCGACCTGAACGCCGTAGTCGTCGGCATTGGGCACAAGCGTGAAGCGCCCCGACCAAGTGGTGCCGGTGACACTGTCCCGGGCAGTACAGGTCGTGGTCCCGTTCAGGTTCCTACCCTCAACGATCACCACATGGCAGTGCTCGGTGACGCAGCCATCGACGTTCCTCTGTTCCCCCTTGCGCAGAGTGATGCTCGGCGGATCCAAAGAGATCGACTGCGACGTCTTGCTCGTCTGCTCGTACTCATTCGTTGCAGTCGCAGTGAACGTGTACGACTTTCCGTACTGGCCCCCATGTGTGAGCGAGATCTCTTCTGGTGGCGTCCCGGACGCTGTCGCCGGGCCGCCGATGGCAATCTTCGTCATAGCGGCACCGTTGCTGGACGACCCGATACTGGCCCGGACCGTGATCATGGATCCATGCTTGGTGACCGAAAGCTGCGGGGCTCCGGGTTGCCCGTACGGCTTAACTGTGTTGCCGGCGCCACTCCTCGTGCACAAACTGGAAGAGCATGCTTCCAAGGTGGCCGAATAGTTGTTGCCGTTCGTCAGTCCGGTGAACGTCACAGAACCAGCACCCGAACCATCGACTCGCTTGCTATTTCCGTTGGAAAGCCTCACGTTGTAGTGACTCACCGGTGCCCCGTTACTCTCGGCAGCGACATAAGTCACTTCCACCCGCCCATCACCGGCTTTGCTGTCCGGCGCTTGCACCCCCGTCGGCGGACCATAAGGCGTGAAAGGTGTCGTCGCCCCTGATCGAGCGCCCTGACCCGCCTTGTTCGTGGCAGCCACCGTGTATGCGTAGCTGTTGCCGATCGACAGTCCGGAGTCGGTGAAGGACGTCTGCCCGGCACCGGCGGTGTGCACGGCAGTGCCATTGCGATAGACGGTGTACTGGCTGACCGCGTCACCGTTGGCCGCGGCTCCGGTGACCTCGGTCCAGGTGACCGTTTCCGTAGTGCCCCACGCGTTGCTGGATGACCCGGGCGTCACCGACGCGTTCGTGGGCGCCGCCGGTGGGCCGGCCGGCACGGCTTCGGCCGAATACGCCGAGAAGTTCGACGGCTCGGGAGCCTTGTTGTGGGCCTGCACCCGGAAGGCGTAGGCGGCACCGTTGGTCAGCCCGTCCCAGGTCATCGAGGTGGTGCCCGGGCCGAGGGTGCGCGATTCGATGCCGTTCGGGCCGCGCATCTCCAACACGTACTGGGTGAGGGCCGAACCGTTGTTCACCGGGGCGGTCCAGCTCACCGCAACCTGCTTGTCACCCCACTGCACCTGCGGGGCGGCCGGGGTTTCGGGCCGCACGTCGGGGCGCACCGCGGCCGACTGCCCGGACGGTTCGGAGTCGCCGACCTCGTTGGTGGCGGTGACGGTGAACCGGTACTCCACATCATTGGTCAGCCCGGTGATGGTGCAACTGTTCGACGGGCACTGCTGCTCCACCGACGCCCCGGTGGCGCTGGTGCCACGCACCGTGTAGTGGCTGATGTCCTTGCCGTTGGCGGCCGGGGCGGTCCACTGCAGAGCCGCCCGACTGTCGCCCACCTCGAGCACCCGCGGCACGCCCGGCTTGGCCGGCTTGCCGACCACCGTGAGGTGGATCCGGGCCTCGGAGCGGCGATCGGCGGTGCCGGTGGCGTCCTCGATCTGGTAGCGCACCACGGCCTCACCGACGAAGCTCTCGCCGGGGGTGACGCTGACCGAATCGGCGGAGAACGAGGCGTCCACGGTGCCCGATTCGGTGGTCGCACCGATCACCCGCAACGGCTGCCCGTCCGCCTCGAAGGGGTTGAAGTCGTTGGCCAGCACCGGCACCTGCTGGGTTTCGCCCTGCTTGACCTCCCCCAGGGTGTCGTCGGCCGCGCGCGGCGCCGGTTTGCTGGACGCGGTGACGTTGATCGTCACCAGAATGTCGGCCTCGCCGCCCTTGCCGTCGCTGACCGTGCCGCGCCATTGCATGGTGGTGCCGGCGGCCACGGTGAGTTCGGCCTCGGCGGTGATCGTCGCCCCATTCGCAGTCACCTTCGTGCCGGTGGCGGTCTCCCCGGTGAGCTCGCCGAACTCGAGCTGGTCGCCGTCCGGGTCGGTCACCCCGCGGGACACGTCCAGGCTCTTCGGGCCCTCACCGGCACCGATCGTCAACGTCATCGGTTCGCTGACCGGCGGCCGGTTGACCTCCTCCGGGTCGTCCTCCGGGTCGTCCTGCTCGTCGGCCTGCGGCGGGGGCAGCACCTCGATCGGAATGGTCACCACCGCGCGCCGGCCGGTTTCATCCTCGGCACTCGACCCGTCGGTGACCTCGAAGGTGACCGCGGCCGGGCCGACGTAGGTGACCGGGGCGACGAAGGCCAGCTCGTTGTTCGAGGTGGCGGTGACATCGCCGTTGGAACCCCAGATCCGGTCCTCGGCGGTCAGGGTGACCTGTCGGCCCCGGGTGCCGACCACGAAGTCGTTCACCGGCAGGGTGAGGGTTTCGCCGGCGATCACCTTCTGGGCCGCGACGTCCTCCTTCAACGCCGGGACGGCGTCGGCGTTGCCGGGCACGGTGATCACCGCCGACGCGGTGAGCCCGTCGGCGTCGCGGATCTCGTAGCGAATCTGCTGCATCTTCTCGCCGACGATCACCCGGACGTTGTCGCCGACCACGGTCGCGGCGGTGCCCTCCTCGGCCCCGTACTCGGGCACCGACACCCGCAGATCGGTGTTCGGGCCGTCGGGATCGAAGTCGTTGTCGAGTACCGGAACCTCGATCACCTGCTTGTTCGCCACCATCGCCGATGACACCTGGTCGTCACGCGCCACCGGCGCCATCAGCGGGGCGGTCGGGTCGGAGGCGATCAGCACGTAGCCGGTGGCCTCGGCGCCGCGGGCGTCCATCACGTCGTAGGCACCCAGGTAGTTGCCGGGCTTCAACGGCACGGTCAGTTCGACATCCCGGTCGACGACCCGGGCCTCGATCTCGTCGAACTGCAACGGGTCGTCGGTGAAGTGGAAGGCGTCCCCGTCGGGGTCGGTGTCGTTGGCCAGCACAGGCACCCGGACGGTGCGGCCGGGACGGGCCGACACCGGGTCGTCCACGGTGGTGGGCGGGGAGTTCACCGCCGAACGCGGCACCACGCCGACCCGGATCTGGCCGACCGCCTTGGCCCCGCGGCCGTCGGTGACCGCATAGGTGAACGTGTCGGTGCCGCCCGATTCGGGGTAGGCCTCGTACTCGAGCCACTGTTCGTCCACCGCGGTGACCCGGCCCAGTTTCGGGCCGGAGTCGACCCCGAGCAGCCGCACCGCGTCCCCTTCGGGATCGATGCCCTGCAACGGAATCATGATCTTGCCGGTGGTGCCGGCGAGCACCCGTCCCTCGACCTGGCGCGGCACCGGCGGGGTGTTCGGCACCTCGTCACCGACCACGAAGATCCGCACCTGGGCCGACGCGGTCTGATCGCGCTCGTCGCGAATCTGGTACACCAGCCGGTACTCGCCGTCCTGCGGCGGGGCGGCGAAGCGGACGTACTCACCGTCCACCCAGGCGGTGCCGGCGGCCGGCTCCTCGGGCAGTTCCTCGTCGATGGTCAGCTTCATGCC
>JAAYAO010000117.1 GCA_012719335.1 Propionibacterium sp.
ACCGTCCCGTCGCCACCGCGGGGTTTCGACGGGCTCAACCGACGTGGCCTCCGCCGGCGTCACCCACCTACAGTCGGGCTCGGACGTGCAGGCCGACGTCGGGGTCGACCAGTACTTCCTGGGCGGCGGAGACCTCTCCTTCGGGGCCGCAGGTCAGTACCGCATCGACTGGGACGTTGCGCTTCACCAGGGCCAGGGCGACCGGGCCGAGTTCGTGGTGGCTCGCCACCGAGCCGATGAAACCGATCTCGCGGCCGGCGTTGGTCACCGGGCTGCCGGACGCGGGCAGCACGTCCACCGAGCCGTCCAACAACAATCGCACCAGCCGGCGCGGCGGCCGGCCCAGGGTGTGCACCCGGGCCACGGTCTCCTGACCCCGGTAACAGCCCTTGTCGAGATGGGTGCCGACCAGGCCGATCTCGTTCGGAATCGTGCGGTGGTCGGTGTCCACCGCGAAACGGGGATGCCCGGCCTCGATCCGCAGCGCGGTGTACGCCCACTGCCCGGCCTCGGTGCCCAATGCCTCGACCAGCCCGGCCCGGGCGGCCAGGGCGAAGAACACCTCGGTGCCACCCCAGGGGCCGGGACGCAGCGCGAGCACCCCATCGGTCAACACGCCGCTCACCTCGTCCGGCAGTCGCGGGGTCCACGCCAGACCCACATCGTCACGGGCGGTCAACTCGACCCGGGACATGAACTTCATCGACTCCAACCAGGCCAGCATCGCCTCGCCGCGGCCCGGTGCGGTATGCACCCACAACCGGGTGCCGTCGTCCACCATCTCCAGGCCGTGCTCGATGTGCCCGGTGGGGGAGAGCACGAACGCGGTGGTCGCCTCGCCGGCGCCCAACCCGGTGAGGTGCTGGGTGGTCAGCGCATGCAGCCAGGTCAGCCGGTCGGGGCCCTCGATGGTGCACAGGTCGTAATGGCTCAGGTCGACGAACCCGTCCCCGCCGGCCAGGGTGCGCTGTTCGCGCACCGGCTCGCCGGCATGCCACAGCGCACCCGCGTCGATGCCCTCGGCAACCTCAACCCTCACTGGGCCACCTTCTTCAGCCGCGCCCACATGTAGGGCTGCAGTTCGTGCTCCTCGGTCTGCCGGTCGAAGGCGTACATCAGGTCACCCTCCACCTGCCCGTACAACCGGGTACCGCCGGTGTAGGCCAACGCGGTGCGGGTGCGGGCCACCGCGTCGGTGGTCAGGTCGATCCGGGCGCCGGTGATATTGCCGAACCAGATCTCGGAGTACCCCTCCGGGTGGCACATCACCACCTCGACCGTCCCGTCCCGTTGCGGACGCCAGAAGCCGGTCTCCATCGAACGGGCCGCCTTCGGTTGGCGCTTCTCGTCCAACTCCCAGGTCTGCGACAGGTAATGCAGGTAGTCGCCACCGTTGTCGGTGAACTCGACCTGCTGACCGAACTCGAACGTGCCGATGCCCGGCCATTCGCCGTGGCCCTCACCGACCCAACGGCCACGCATCCAGGCCAGGGCAACCAACTCGGGGCTCAGATCGGACGGGATCTCGAACATGTATCTGCTCCTTCGGGTGACCCCCAGAGTCTAGGCGGTGACCCGCAACCCCGCCGGTGACCGGCCGCCACCGGCCCGGATACCCTCGCTGACATGCGAGTGGTGCTGCAACGGGTGACTCGGGCCGCGGTGCGGGTCGAGGATGAGGTCGTCGGCCGGATCGACCGTCCGGGATTGGTGGTGCTGCTCGGGGTGACCCACGACGACACCGAAGAGATCGCCGCCAAACTCGCCGCGAAGGTGTGGCAGCAGCGAATCCTGCGGGACGAGAAGTCCTGCGCCGACCTGGCCGCCCCGCTGCTGGTGGTCAGCCAGTTCACCCTGTACGCCGACACCCGCAAGGGCCGCCGGCCGTCCTGGAACGAGGCCGCCCCGGCCGCGGTCAGTGAACCGCTCTATGAGGCATTCGTCACAGTGCTGAAGGAATTGGGTGCCGAGGTGGCCACCGGACGCTTCGGCGCGATGATGGAAGTAGAAATTATTAACGATGGCCCGGTGACCGTGATCATGGGGATCTGACCTTCCTGGCGCCCCGTGCAGTAAGGATTTTCGGCAGTCGGAGGGTGTACCAAACAAGTTGCGAGAATTTGTTAGTACATGACCCGTAAGGTGATACGTTGCCCGTGTTCCACGGATGACGGAAGGTTTACCATGTCCTTGTACGCCCCCGGGTCGGGCGGCCGACGATTCTGATCGCCTTGATCGCGTTGGTTGCCGGATTCGTGCTCGTACTGAGCCCACGGCAGGACGCGGCGGCCGCGACCTGCCCCGCACCGACCGGCACCGACCGGTCTTCGTCGATCAGTGACGTCCACCTGCTGGTGAACGGCACCCGGGTTCCCGACGGCGGTGAGGTGACGGTGTCGGAGAACCAGGGCATGCGGCTCGCCTTCGACTTCGCCCCCGGTGCTGTCGAATCGGGCGACTACCTGCAGTACCAGTTGCCGTCGGTCTTCCGCACCCCGCAGGGGATTGCCGTGCCGGCCTTCGACATCCCCTCCAGCAGTGGGGCGGTCGTCGGCTGTGGCGAGATCGACAGCAACGGCCTGGTCACCATCGTCTTCAACGACACCGCCGCGCAAACCCCCAACCTGACCGGCTCCTTCCACGCCGATGTGTGGGTGACCGCCGGAGTCACCGATGAGCCGGTCGAGGTGCCGGTGCACCTCAGCGACACCGCGGCGATCACCATCACGGTGAACCCCGGCGCCGGCCCCGCGGTGGGCACCTTCCGCAAGGAGGGCTGGTACACCTTCGGTTCCGGCACCATCTGGGACGCGCAGCGTCTGCTGAGCTGGCGCATCGTCACCCCCGAACACGATCAGGACCTCACCAATGTGGTGATCTCCGATGTGGTCGGCGAGGGCGAGGAATGGGTGTTCAACTGTGATGAGGGCCGCCAAGCGACCATTACCACCACCCCGGCCGACGCCGATCTGGCCGCCACCGTGGTGCGCACCGAGTGCACCGAGACCAGTCAGACCTGGGAGATGCCGCGGATTCCGGCCGGCACCACCGTCACCCTGGACCCCATCCCTGGCCAAGGTGCCCGACGGTGAGGGCGGCTTCCTCAGCGACGCCATCGGCCCGTTCTCGAACACCGCCACCCTGGACGCCACCGAGATCGACATGCTGCAGTCGCCGACCCACACCTTCGGCATCGGCGCCGGTGCGATCGCCGACGGCGAGGGCGGCCTGCGCTGGACGAAGGTCGACCAGGACGGTGCACCGCTGGCCGGCGCCACCTTCGAGGTGCTGAACGAAGCCGGTGTCGTGGTGGTGACCGTGGTCGACAACGGCGAACACGATGCCGACCCGGCCGACGGTGCCTTCCTGGTGCAGGGCCTGAACGGTGAAACCTATGTGGTGCGAGAGTCGGAGGCCCCGGCCGGTTACCTCAAGACCGAGGAAACCCGCACCGGTACCCCGACCGCGCGTACCCCGGTGCCGACCCTGGATGCGTTCGTGAACCAGCCGGTGCCCGA
>JAAYAO010000118.1 GCA_012719335.1 Propionibacterium sp.
ACGTGGATGTCGCCCGGCTCCTGCCCGTCGCCTACGTCGTCGGGCTGGCCATGCTGGTCATGGGCGTCGTCCTCATCCTGGGCGATCTGATCGTGCCGCTCAGACTGATCTGACGGTACGCCCGTACGATGGGCGCCATGACCGCTGACGGCCCCATGGTTTCTTTGGGCATGCCCGCCTTGCCCCCTCCCGTCCTTGCACCACGGCGTCCCACCCGCCAGATCAAGGTCGGCTCGGTCGGGGTCGGCAGCGACAGCCCCATCTCGGTGCAGTCGATGACCACCACGCTGACCAGTGACGTCAACGCCACGCTCCAGCAGATCGCCGAGCTCACGGCGACAGGGTGCGACATCGTGCGCGTGGCCTGCCCGAGCCAGGACGACGCCGATGCGCTGCCCGAGATCGCTCAGCACTCGCAGATCCCAGTGATCGCCGACATCCACTTCCAGCCGAAGTACGTCTTCGCCGCCATCGACGCGGGCTGCGCGGCCGTACGCGTCAATCCGGGCAACATCCGCAAGTTCGACGACCAGGTCAAGGAGATCGCGAGGGCCGCCAAGGACCGCGGCACCTCGATCCGGATCGGTGTCAACGCCGGCTCCCTCGACAAGCGGCTCCTGGAGAAGTACGGCAAGGCCACGCCCGAGGCGCTCGTCGAGAGCGCAGTGTGGGAGGCGAGCCTCTTCGAGGAGCACGGCTTCCACGACTTCAAGATCTCGGTCAAGCACAACGACCCGATCGTGATGGTGCGCGCCTACCAGCAGCTCGCCGAGGCCTGCGACTACCCGCTGCACCTGGGCGTGACCGAGGCCGGGCCCGCCTTCCAGGGCACGATCAAGTCGTCGGTGGCCTTCGGGGCGCTGCTCAGCCAGGGCATCGGTGACACCATCCGGGTGTCGCTGTCGGCCCCGCCGGTGGAGGAGATCAAGGTCGGCACCAAGATCCTCGAATCGCTCAACCTGCGGCCCCGCAAGCTGGAGATCGTCTCCTGCCCGTCCTGCGGTCGGGCCCAGGTGGACGTGTACAAGCTGGCCGACCAGGTCACCGCCGGGCTGGACGGGCTGACCGTCCCGCTGCGGGTGGCGGTGATGGGTTGTGTCGTCAACGGGCCCGGGGAGGCCCGGGAGGCCGATCTGGGGGTTGCCTCCGGCAACGGCAAGGGCCAGGTCTTCGTCAAGGGTGAGGTGATCAAGACCGTCCCCGAATCGATGATCGTGGAAACCCTGATCGAGGAAGCCCTGCGGATCGCCGACGAGATGGGGGAGTCGACCGAGTCGGGCCCCCCGGTGGTGGAAGTCAACGGTTGACGCGATGACCATCGACGAACAGCAGCGCACCGGGGTTTCGGTGCTCGGCGCCGAACATCTCGACGCCGCGGTGCGGCTGTTGTCGTCACGGCCGGTCGAGAACGTCTTCGTGGCCTCCCGGGTGCGCACCGGCGGCCTGGACCCGTTCATGCTGGGCTGCCCGGTGTGGGGGTACTGGCAGGACGGCGAACTGGTCTCGATGCTGCACGCCGGCTCGAACTTCGTCCCGATCAACGCCACCCCCGAAGCGCTCGAGGCGTTCATCGAGTTCGCCGGGCCGATCCGCAAATGCTCCTCGATCGTCGGACCCGCCCCGGTGGCGATGAACCTGTGGCGGGGGCTGTGCCGACGCTGGGGCGGCGGCTGGGTCGGCGCCCGGGAGGTGCGCGCCCGGCAACCGGTGATGACCATCGACACCGAGCCGGTGATCGCCGGTGACGAACGGGTGCAACAGATTCTGCTGGACGACTGGGACGCCTACGTCGAGGCCGCGATCGCGATGTACACCGAGGAGGTCGGGGTGTCGCCGGTGGTCGGCAACAACTCCTCGCACTACCGCTACTACGTTCGGCACCTGATCGAAACCGGCCGCTCCTACGGCTGGGTGAACGACCACGGCCGGGTGCTGTTCAAGTCCGACATCGGCTCCGCCGCCCGGCAGGTGTGCCAGGTGCAGGGGGTGTGGTTGCACCCCGACCTGCGCGGCACCGGGCTGGCCGCGGCGATGATGGCCCAGGTGGTCACCCTGGCCCGGCGGCGTCACCCGGTGGTGTCGCTGTACGTCAACGACTTCAACGAACGGGCCCGCGCCACCTACCGTCGGGTCGGCTTCGACGAGGTCGGCGAGTTCGCCACCATCCTGTACTGAATTCCGGTGCCCGGGGGCCGACGCGGTGTACTAGGGTGATCGCGCCCGACCACGCCGTAGGAGTACCCCGTTGATCACCAGAATGTCGCAGCTCTTCGTCCGCACGCTGCGGGAGGACCCGGCCGACGCCGAGGTGCCCAGCCACCGTTGGTTGGTGCGGGCCGGCTACATCCGCCGCGCCGCCCCCGGCATCTACACCTGGTTGCCGCTGGGCCTGAAGGTGCTGCGCAAGGTGGAGCGGATCGTCCGCGAGGAGATGGACGCGATGGGCGCCCAGGAGGTGTCCTTCCCCGCACTGTTGCCCCGGGAACCCTATGAGGCGACGAACCGGTGGACCGAGTACGGCGACAATCTGTTCCGGTTGAAGGACCGCCGCGACAACGACTACCTGCTGGGCCCCACCCACGAGGAGATGTTCACCCTGCTGGTGAAAGACCTGTATTCCTCGTACAAGGATCTGCCGCTGTCGCTGTACCAGATCCAGACCAAGTACCGCGACGAGGCCCGGCCCCGGGCCGGGCTGCTGCGCGGCC
>JAAYAO010000119.1 GCA_012719335.1 Propionibacterium sp.
GACCAGTCGGCGACGATCTGTTGGGCGGCTTCCGGGTTCGCGAACCCGCGCCGCAGCCAGTTGCCTGCACTGCTCTGGGATCTGGCCATGCCCGAGAGTCTAGGGGTGTGACGTTCGCCCACTGTTGGGACGTAGGTCACATCCAGGCAACCCGTTGGGACTAGGTTTACCAAAGTGACCACAGTGGCACCGCATCAGACCGTCGCCGACCTGCTGCTCACCCAGATGACGGCTGTGGTGCGGTGGCTGGAACCGTTGACCGCAGCCGAATACGAGCGCCTCGACGAGCGGGGCACCTGGTCGGTGCGTCATCTGGTCGGTCACCTGATGTCGGCCCAGGAGGATTTGCTGACCGCCGCCAACCGGCCGTCCACCTCGCGGGCGCTGGCCCTGGACCATTATCTGCGGCGTCGCCGAGCCCGCAATTCGCACCCGCTCAGCCGGGCGATCGTGGTGTGCGGCGGCGACCCCGACCACCTGTTGTTGGAGCATCTGACCAGCGGTGCGGAGGAACTGCGCGGCGCGCTGGATCATCTGCAGGCCGGCGTGGTCGACGAGCACCGTGATCCGGTGCGGGTGGTGGATCTGTTGCGGGTCGAGTTGGCCCACTGGGTGGCCCACAGTGAGGACCTGCGCGCGATCCTGCCGCACCGGGGGGCGGTGGAGACCGAACGGGCGGCGATGGCCGGCGCGGTGCGGCTGCTGACCGCGGTGCTGGCCAAGGACGTCCCGGGTCGCTCGATCGAACTCCGGGTGCCGCCGCATGCCGCGGTGCAGTTGGGGGTGCCGCACGCGGGCGCGGATCGGGTCGGCCCGTCCCACACCCGGGGCACGCCGCCGAATGTGGTGGAGCTCGGCGCCCAGACCCTGCTGCGGCTGGTCACCGGCAGCGGTGACTGGGCCGACGAGGTGAGTGGCGGGAACATTGCGGCCAGCGGCCCGCACGCCGATCTGCGCACGCTCTTCCCCGTGCTGCGCTGAGCACCGCCCCGGGCATCGGGGGCCTCACAACAGCGGCAGCAATTTCTGCAATTCGAAGGGCGTGACCTGGGCGCGGTACTCGTCGAACTCGGCCCGCTTGTTGCGCAGGAAGAACTCGAAGACGTGTTCGCCGAGGGTTTCGGCGACCAGTTCGGAGTTCTCCATGTGGCGGATCGCCTCATCGAGGTTGCGCGGCAAGGGTGCGATGCCCAGCGCGCGGCGTTCCGGCTCGGTCAGCGACCAGACGTCGTCCTCGGCCTCCGGCGGCAGTTCGTACTCCCCCTCGATACCGGCCAGGCCGGCGTTCAGCACCAGGGCGTAGGCCAGGTAGGGGTTGCAGGCCGAGTCGATCGAACGGATCTCGACCCGGGCCGAGGAACCCTTGTGAGGCTTGTACATCGGTACCCGCACCAGGGCCGACCGGTTGTTGCGTCCCCAGCAGATGTAGGACGGCGCCTCGCCGCCGCCGAACAGCCGCTTGTAGGAGTTCACCCACTGGTTGGTCACCGCGGTGATCTCGGGGGCGTGTTTCAGGATGCCGGCGATGAACTGCCGGGCGGTGCGCGACAGGTGGTATTCGGCCGAGGCGTCGTAGAAGGCGTTGGTGTCGCCCTCGAACAGCGAGACGTGGGTGTGCATGCCCGAGCCAGGCTGACCGGTGAACGGTTTCGGCATGAAGGAGGCCCGCATGCCCTGCATGATCGCGACCTCCTTGACCACCTGCCGGAAGGTCATGATGTTGTCGGCCATGCTGAGCGCGTCGGCGTACCGCAGGTCGATCTCCTGCTGGCCGGGGGCGGCCTCGTGGTGGGAGAACTCCACCGAGATGCCCATCTGCTCCAGCATCGTGATCGCGGTGCGGCGGAAGTCGACGCCGCCACCCAGGGCGGTGTGGTCGAAGTAGCCGGCGCTGTCGACCGGGGTGGGTTCGACCCCGGGGGTGATCTCGTCCTTGAGCAGGAAGAACTCGATCTCGGGGTGGGTGTAGAAGGTGAACCCCATGTCGGCCGCCCGCGCCATCGCGCGCTTCAGCACGTGCCGGGGGTCGGCGTAGGACGGGGACCCGTCGGGCAGCTCGATGTCGCAGAACATCCGGGCCGTGCCGCTGTCGATGTGGCGCCAGGGCAACAACTGGAAGGTGGACGGGTCGGGGATGGCCACCATGTCGGATTCGTAGACCCGGGCGAACCCCTCCACGGCCGAACCGTCGAAACCCAGGCCCTCGGCGAAGGCGCCCTCGAGTTCGGCCGGGGCGATCGCCACCGACTTGAGGAACCCGAGCACGTCGGTGAACCACAGTCGGATGAATCGCACGTCGCGCTCCTCGAGGGCGCGCAACACGAATTCGCTCTGCTTGTCCATGCCCTTAGTCTGCCCCGAATCGTGTAACACGCGGGTTACAAAACACCCGCCGACCGAGGTGCCGCTCAGTCGATCGGTGAACCATCCAGGCGGGTGCGGTCCTCGTCCTCGTCATCGTCGTGGTAACGCGGGTCCTCGTCCCAGGCGGTGTTGCGCTCGGCAACCCGCTCCAGGGCCTCCTGGGCTTCCTCGCGGCTGGCGTACGGGCCGAGCCGGGTGGCCGAGCGGCAACCCTCGTAGGGCTCCACCTGCTTGTGATCCAAGCAGTAGTACCAATCCCCCTGAGCCATGGTGCTCTCCTTCGCGTCGGCTACCTCTCATTGTGCCGCAGCCATGTCGACATGACAGGAGTGCACGCCCGATTTCGGCACGCCGCGCGAACCCGACTTGACTTAGTTGAAAGTTTGACTAAAGTAGTCGTTGAAAGTTCTACTACTTAGCTTTCAACCATCCGGACCCGCCCCACCATCACACTCGAAGGAGTTCCCCATGACCCAGCTCAGCGATCTCGTCGGCACCTGGAACATCGACCCGGCCCACTCGGTGGTCGGCTTCTCGCTCAAGCACGCGATGATCAGCACCGTGCGCGGCAGCTTCGGCGACTTCGCCGGCACCATCAACGTGACCGGCCCGACCACCGCCGATGTGAACGTCTCCATCAAGGCCGACTCGATCACCACCAACAACGAGCAGCGCGACGGCCACCTGAAGTCGGCCGACTTCTTCGAGACCGAGACCTACCCGGAGATGACCTTCGTCAGCACCGGCGTGAAGGACATCGACGACGAGGAGTTCGTGCTGGTCGGCGACCTGACCATCCGCGGTGTGACCAAGCCGGTCGAGCTCGAGGCCGAGTTCGTCGGCACCCAGGTCGACCCGCAGGGCATGCTGCGCGCCGGCTTCGAGGCCAAGACCACGATCAACCGCAAGGACTTCGGCCTGACCTGGAACGCCGCCCTGGAAACCGGTGGCGTGCTGGTCAGCGACAAGATCAAGATCGCCATCGACGTGGCCGCGGTCAAGCAGGCCTGAGCCCGACCGATTCACGTGGGCGGCGCGTCCGGATTGCCCGGGCGCGCCGCCCTTGTGTCGCCGAGGGTTACCATCGGGGACGTGAGTGCACCGATCAAGCCCTACCCCGTCACCCCGATGCGACCCGTTCCGGCGAGCATCCCCCGGCCGTCCTATGTCGGGGACATGGGCCCGGAGA
>JAAYAO010000120.1 GCA_012719335.1 Propionibacterium sp.
GCTGCGGGCCCAACCAGGGGGCGTGGGTGAACAGCCGCTGCCGGGCCGACTCGCGCAGCGCGATGTACAACTGCACATCGGTGGCCGATTCGGCCAACCCCTCGCCGAAGGCGGCGATGTTGGCCGGCACCAGGGCCACCCGGTGCCCGTCGTCCAGGGGCAGGCCGATGTCGGTGCTGCCCAGCACCTCGGTCGCCAACTGCCCCAGGGCCTGGGCGAGTTGGTGGGAGAACATCGCCCCACCCGATTGCCGCAGCATCGGCCGCAGAAAGTCGTGCATTCCGGCGAGCGGGCCCAGATCCTCGGCCGGTTCGCCGAAGGTCATTGCATCGGCCATCGCGTCGGCGATGCTGGCCGCGACCGGTTCGACCAACCGCTGCCACACCGCCATGGTCGCCTCGACCCATTCGGCACGGCTCCAGGCCGCGGCCGGGCCGCTCACCCGGGGCAGGTCGGTGGCCTGATCGAGCCAGGTGTCGGCCAACCCGACCGCCTCGGTGATCGCGCGCCGGTCGGCGTCGGTGGGGGACGGGTCGGTGCCCTGGGCTGCCACCTGCCGGCGCACCAGATCCTTGGTGGTGGCCCAGTTCACCCCGGAACCGGATGTCTCGGCGTTGGCGCCACCCAGGCCGAGGCCGCTGAACATGTTCTGCAGCCCGCGCATGAACTCGGCCATGCCTTCCGCGCCGGTGGCGGCTCCGCCGAACAGCGACTCCATGCCACCGGGGCCGAACAACGCCTCGAACGGGTTCTGCGGCTGGTTGGGGTCGCCTTCGGGCCGGTCGCCGGCGGGACGGTCATCGGACATCGACTTCGAACTCCTCATGTGCGCGGGGTCTCTCCATTGAACCGCACCGGGCAAGGCCGATGCACACGCCGGTGCCGCAACGGGTCGTCGCTGCGCGGCGGAGTTGGGTCTTCTCGGTAGGGTGCCAGCATGCCCCTTGAGCTGCACGCGCGGATTTCGTCCGAGCCGTTGTCGGTCGACGCTGCCCTGTCGCGGGTCCGGTTGGCCGAGGTCGGTGGGGTCGGCATGTTCATCGGCGTGGTGCGCAACCACGACGGCGGACGGTCGGTGACCGCCCTGCAGTACTCCAGCCATCCCACCGCCGAGGACGCGCTGGCCGAATGTGCCCGCAGCGTCGCGGCGAACCACGACGTGCGCGCGATCGCGGTGGAACACCGGGTCGGTGACCTACGGATCGGCGACTTGGCCGTGGTGGTGGCGGTGGGTGCGGCCCATCGGGCGGCGGCACTGGAATGCTGCCGGGAACTGATCGACCGGTTGAAGGTCGAGGTGCCGGTCTGGAAGCGTCAGTCGTTCACCGACGGCGATGTGGAGTGGGTGGGGGCGTGACCCGGCAGACCTGGACGGCGCTGGTTTCGGCGGTGCTGTTCGTCGCTCTGGCAGCCGCGGTGGCACTGACCCCGATCCCGTTCGTCACCTGGAACCCGGGCCGGACGGTCAACATTCTGGCCGGCGGGCAACCCCCGGTGCTGGAGGTGGCCGGCGCCCGTACCTACCCGACCAGTGGTGAACTGCACCTGACCACGGTCTCGACCACCCGCGTCGACTCGATGCTCGGCCTGCCCGAGGGTGTGATCGCCCACTGGTTACCGCACCGCGACACGATGCCGCGGGAGGTGATCCACCGTCCCGGCCAGACCGCCGAAGAGGTGCAGGCCGAGGAGAAGCGGATGATGGACACCTCCCAGCAGGACGCGGTGGTCGCCGCGCTGCGGGAGGCCGACATGGAGGTGACCGAACGTCCGGCCGTCGGGTCGGTGAACGTCGGCGGCCCCGCGGACGGGCTGCTGGAACCCGGCGATCTGATCCTGGCCGTGGACGGGCAACCGGTGGCCACCCCCAACGACGTGTCGGCCGCGGTGCAACGTACCGAGGTCGGCGCCACCGTGGAGATCACCGTGCTGCGGGCCGGCACCGAACGCACCGTCCGGGTCACCTCGACGGCCAGCAACACCGACCCGAAACTGCCCGTCATCGGCATCGGCGTGCAGGTCGGGTACCAGCACGCCGCCCAGATCTCCATCGTGATCGATTCGCGGATCGGCGGGCCGAGCGCGGGGATGATCTTCGCGCTCGGCATCTACGACGTGTTGACCCCCGGTGAACTGCTGCAGGGCAACACCGTGGCCGGCACCGGCACCATCTCGCCCGATGGGCGGGTCGGAGGCATCGGCGGGGTACAGGAGAAGATCCGGGCGGCCGAGGAATCCGGTGCGACCCTGTTTCTGCTGCCCGAGGCCAACTGCGTCGATTTGGGCGAACCGCCCAGGAATGTGAGGGTTGCGAAGGTGGCCACCCTGTCCGAAGCGGTTCAGGCCATCAGCGACTACGCCAGCGACGGCCCCGATGCGGTGCTGCCGACCTGTGAGAGGTGAGATGAACGTCGACCACGACGCCCTGGTGGCTGCGTTGGTGCAACTGGAGCACCACGTCCAGCACCTCGGTTTCGATCAACCCCCGCGTCTGTTCGCGCTGGTGCGCACCGCCGCGCTGATCGAATCCGACCCCGCTCTCGCCAGTCAGTTCGGTTTGCCGGAGGATCCTCCGGAGGGTTCGCTGACCGCGGTGGAACAGGACGGTTTCGAGGCCGGGGACGACCTGGTTGAGGCCCTGGACCGGATCTTCTGGCCCGAAACCGTGGCCGGGGTGGCCTGCTCGATGGTCAGCAGCTTCCTGCCCAACGGGGTGGAAGCCGACCTGCCCGAGGATCCGCACGAGGCGGCCGAGTACGTCGCCGACCACCCCGACAAGGTCGACCTGTTGGTGGTCGCCGGGGCGATGCGCAGCGGCGTCCGGCACGGGGTCGGCCGGCTGGTCACCCACCCCGACGATCTGATTTCCGGCGATGATCTGGTGCCCGGGTTCACCGAAACCCTGGCCCGGACCTTGCTCGACGACCCGACGACCGAGGAGCTCTCGACGTGAGTACCGCGACCACGCCACGGCGCAGCGGGCCGCTGCTGCCCACCATCCTGATCGCAGGCGCGGTGGTACTGGCCTTCATTCTGTTCACCACCATCTGGA
>JAAYAO010000121.1 GCA_012719335.1 Propionibacterium sp.
CGCGCTCTGGTGCGCGGCGACTTCCTCACCCGCCTGCGGGAGGCACGCTCGGAGCAGGAGATCGTCACCGCGGTGACCGAGGTGATCACCGCGGAGAAGAAGAAGCCTGCGGCGGCGGGAACGGGGGACGTCGACAAGCAGGTCACCCGCATCGTGGCCATCACCGCCTGCCCGACCGGTATCGCCCACACCTACATGGCCGCCGAGAAACTGGAGGAGGCCGCCGCCGAGATGGGGCACTCGATCCACGTCGAGACCCACGGCTCGATCGGCGTGGAGAACGCCTTCAGCGATGAACAGATCCGATCCGCCGATGCGGTGGTGATCGCCGCCGACAAACAGATCGACACCACCCGCTTCAAGGGCATCCCGATCGTGGTGACCGGGGTGGACGAGGGCATCAAACGCCCCCAGCAGCTCATCGAACGCGCCCTGACCGCGAAGCCGGCCACCGGCCAGCGCGCCGCCGGGGACGACGCCGACGACACCGGCACCCGCAAGGAACGCGAGTCGGTCGGTGGCACCATCTACCGCGCGTTGATGAACGGTGTGTCGCACATGATCCCGTTCGTCGTCACCGGTGGTCTGTTGATCGCCATCGCCCTGGCGATCGGCGGTGAACCCTCCGAAGCCGGCCTGGTGATTCCCGAGGACAGCTTCTGGAAGACCATCGAGGGCATCGGCGGCCTGGCCTTCGGCCTGATGGTGCCGATCCTGTCGGGCTTCATCGCGATGGCGATCGCCGACAGACCAGGTCTGGCACCGGGCATGATCACCGGCATGATCGCGGTCACCGGGTCGCTGTACGGCTCGGAGGCCAACGCCGGCTTCCTGGGCGGCATCATCACCGGTTTCGCCTCCGGCTACGTGGCCCTGTTGATCAAGAAGATCCCGGTACACAAGTACGTCCAACCGATCATGCCGATCATCATCATTCCGATCTTCACCACCTTGATCGTCGGTCTGGCCTTCGTCTTCCTGCTCGGCAACCCGATCGCGCTGGCCTTCACCGGCCTGACCAACTGGCTGGCCGGGATGACCGGGGCCACCGCGATCGTGCTCGGGTTGATCCTCGGGGCGATGATCGCCTTCGACATGGGCGGGCCGGTCAACAAGACGGCCTTCCTGTTCGCCGGTGGCCTGATCGCCACCAACGCCGCCCCGATGGGTATGGTCGCCGCCGCGATCGCCGTCCCGCCGCTGGGCATGGGCCTGGCCACCCTGATCGGACGCAAGCTGTTCAACCGGCAGCAGAAGGACTCCGGTATCGCCGCCCTGTTCATGGGCTTCTTCGGTATCACCGAGGGCGCGATTCCGTTCGCCGCGGCCCGTCCGCTGCAGGTGATCCCGGCCAACATGATCGGTGGTGCGGTCGCCGGCGCGATCGCGGCCATGTTCGCGGTCAAGGACAACGTGATGCACGGTGGCCCGATCGTGGCCCTGCTCGGTGCGGTCGAGAACGTGGCGATGTACTTCGTCGCGATCGTCGTCGGCGCCTTGGTCACCGCCCTGGTGGCGATCGGCCTGCTGTCGATCGGACGCAAGAAGGACGACGACGCCCCGGCCGCCGGTGAACCGGCCCTGGCCACCGCCGGCGCCCCCGCCGCGACCGCCCGCCGGGGCATCGACCCGGCCGAATCGACCGGCACCACCGCCACCACCACGGCCGCTCCGGCAGCCGCTGCCACCACCACCGAAACCAAGGCCGACGCGCCGAAGATCACCGAGTACCTGAGCCCGGAGACCATCGACCTGAACGTGTCGGGCGACAACGCCGAACAGGTGATTCGGCAGTTGGCCGAGATGGGGGCCGGTACCGGTGCGATCGGTGACGTCGACACCGTGGTGAGCGCTGCGATGAAGCGCGAGGAACAGGGCCCGACCGCGGTCGGTGACGGCATCGCCATCCCGCACGCCAAGTCGGACGGGGCCACCCGTCCGGTGCTGGCCTTCGGACGCAGTTCCGGGGTCGACTGGCAGGCTCCCGACGGCAAACCCTCGGATCTGATCTTCTTGATCGCGGTACCCGAGGCCCAAGCCGGTGACGAGCACCTGCGCATCCTGGCCGCCCTGTCGCGTGCCCTGATGCGCGGCCCGGTGCGTGACGGATTGCGCAACGCCGACAGTGCCGATGAGGTGATCCGGGTTCTGGACGAGGCGATCAGCGCCTGACCCCATCCCGTCCGACCTGGTCGGTTGCTCCCCACAGCGGGAACAACCGACCACGTTGCGTTGTGGTCCCGCGGGGGCGTCGAACACCCACTACAGTCGAATCGTTGCCCTCGAGTTGGAGATGAGCCGTGGCCCTTGACCCCGCCCTGCATGCCCTGGCCGGACACTTCGGTGTCGCCACCGATTACTACGACTGGCGCGGTCAGTTGCGGGAGGTGCCGCAGAGCACGATCACCGCCGTCCTGACCGCCCTCGGTAACGATGTGTCGACCCCCGAGGCGGCCGAACGCTCGCGGGTCGAGGCCGAACTCGCCCCCTGGCGGCGGGTGCTGCCGGCGTGTGTGGTGACCCGGTCGAACACCGAACGCACCTTCTCGGTGCACGTCCCCGACGGCAGCGAGGTCACCGTCGTCGCGGTCACCGACGAGGGGGAGGTGCCCTGTGCGCAGCGGGACAACTGGACCCCGCCGCGCGAGGTGGACGGGGTGCGGGTCGGGGAGGCGACCTTCGCCGTCCCGCTCGGTCTGCCGCACGGCTACCACCGGCTGGTCGCGGTCAGCGGTGAAACCCGCGCCGAGGCCCCGCTGATCATCACCCCGGACTGGCTCGGCACGCCGGCGTCGATGGGCCGGGACCCGATCTGGGGGCTGGTCGCCCAGTTGTACTCGGTGCGGTCCTCGCATTCGTGGGGGATGGGTGATGCCGCCGACCTGCGGGATCTGGCCGCCTGGTCGGCCGAGGAGCACGGGGCCGACTTCGTGCTGATCAACCCGATGCACGCCGCCCAGCCCTTCCCGCCGCTGGAACCCTCGCCGTACCTGCCGACCACGCGCCGGTTCCTGAACCCGCTCTACATCCGGGTCGAGGACGTGCCCGAGTACGCCGACCTGTCCGGCGACGTGCTGGGTGAGATCGCCGAACTGCGACGCTCGGTGCCGGCCGATTCCGACCGCATCTACCGCGAACAGGTCTGGCAGGCCAAGGAAACCGCGCTGCGAGCCCTGCACGCCCTGCCGCGCAGCGCGGAGCGACAGGCCGCCTTCGACGCCTACCGGGCCCGGGAGGGGCACGCGCTGGTCGGGTTCACCACCTGGTGTGCGATCGCGGCCGAACACGGCTGCGACTGGACGCTGTGGCCCGCCGAGTTGCAGGACCCGGATTCGGCCGCGGTGGCCGGCTACCGGGCCGAGCACGGCGCCGAGGCCGACTACCACGCCTGGCTGCAATGGGTGTTGGACGAGCAGTTGCTCGACGCCCAGGCCGCGGCCAAACGGGCCGGGATGAAGCTGGGGGTGGTGCACGATCTGGCCGTCGGGGTGAACCCCACCGGTGCCGAGGCGTGGGCCCGCGGTGATGTCTTCGCCCGGGGTGTGTCGGTGGGCGCACCGCCGGACGCCTTCACCCACCTGGGGCAGGATTGGGGGCAGCCGCCGTGGCGTCCCGACCGGTTGGCCGAGCTGGCCTACGACCCCTTCCGGTCGATGGTGTCGGCCCTGCTGCGGCACGCCGGGGGCATCCGGGTCGACCACATCATCGGGCTCTTCCGGCTGTGGTGGGTGCCGCAGGGCGCCCCGGCCTCGGAGGGCACCTACGTCCGCTACGACCACGAGGCGCTGATCGGGATTCTGGCCCTGGAGGCCTGGCGGGCCGGCGCGGTGATCGTCGGTGAGGATCTCGGCACCGTGGAACCCTGGGTGCGCGAATACCTGGCCGACCGGGGCCTGCTCGGCACCTCCATTCTGTGGTGGGAGCGCGACCACCACGGCGACGGGCTGCCGCTGGAACCGGAGGAGTGGCGCGAATACTGCCTGGCCTCGGTGACCACCCACGACCTGCCGCCGGCCGCGGGCTACCTGGAACACGCCCACGTCGAGCTGCGCCACACCCTCGGGTTGATCGGGGACGACCTGGCCGAGGAGTTGGCCGCCGACAAGGCCGAACAGGCCGATTGGCGGGCCGCGCTGGAGCGGCGCGGCTACCTCGATGCCGGTGAGACCGATACCGAGGCGACCGTGCTGGCCCTGCACCGCTACCTCGCCCACACCGCCTCCCGGATGCGCGGGGTGGCCCTGGTCGACGCGGTCGGGGATCGCAAGATCCAGAACCAGCCCGGCACCATCGACGAGTACCCCAACTGGCGGGTACCCCTGTCCCGCCCCGACGGCACCCCGCTACTGCTCGACGAGGTCTACCTGTCCGCCCGGTTCGCCGCCGTCGCCGCCGCCGTCCGCGGACTGAACTGACCTACGGCGTCGGTGGCGCCTGTCGAGTCCGTCCTCCGGCGTCGGTTGAGCTTCGCCCCCACACGCTGGTTGAGCCGGAGCCGCTTGCGGCTCCGTGTCGAAACCTCGTGAGTTGGGGCAGGGAGCCGCGGTCGGTTCGTGCTGGTGTGCGCGGGGGATTTCGACTCGGGATCGCTTCGCGCTCCCGGCTCAATCGACGTATTGGGTGGGGATTGCCGGGTCGCCGGCCGACAGGCGGCTGATCGTCCGCGGCATTTCGGCCAGGGACGACAGGTGGCGTTCCCGGGCGGCGGAGAGGGGCTCCTCGCCGACGATCTCGCCCTGCTCGACCAGTGGCACCAGCAGCGGACGGTCGTTGTCGTCGCCCTCGGGCGGGGTGCCGACGCCGAGTACCTCGGCGGTGGCCACATTGCGGGAGTTGAGCCGGCGCAGCGCGAACTTGCGGCCACCCACCGACCCCTTGCCGGCCGACTTCTTCTCCACCGGTTCCATCTCCCCGGAGGACCCGGCCCGGGACACGATCTTGTACACCATCTTCGAGGTCGGGTGGCCCGACCCGGTCACCAGCGAGGTGCCCGCCCCGTAGCCGTCCACCGGGGCGGCCTGCAGGGCGGCAATCTGCCATTCGTCCAGGTCGCTGGTCACGATGATGCGGGTGTCCTTCGCGCCGAGGGAGTCCAACTGGGCCCGCACCTCACGGGCCACCACGCCCAGGTCACCCGAATCCAGCCGCACCGCGCCGAGCCGGCCACCGGTCAACTCGATGCCGGCCTCGACCGCGGCAGCGATGTCATAGGTGTCCACCAGCAGGGTGGTGGTCTCACCCAGGGATTGGATCTGCGCCTCGAAGGCGTCGCGTTCGGTGTCGTGCAGCAGGGTGAACGAGTGCGCGGCGGTGCCCGCGGTGGGGATACCCCAGCGTCGGCCGGCCTCCAGGTTCGACGTCGACCCGAACCCGGCGATCCAGGCGGCCCGGGCGGCGGCCACCGCGGCCTCCTCGTGGGCGCGGCGCGAACCCATCTCGATGCAGGGTCGGCCGTCCGCCTTCAACACCATCCGGGAGGCGGCCGAGGCGACCGCGGAGTCGTAGTTGTAGATGCTCAACAACATGGTTTCCAGCAGCACGGCCTCGGCGAAGGTGCCCTCCACAACGACGATCGGGGAGTACGGAAAGTACAACTCACCCTCGGGGTAGCCCCAGATGTTGCCGCTGAACCGGTAGTTCGCCAGCCAGTGCGCGGTGTCGTCGTCGACGACCTCGTTGGCCCGCAGGAAATCCAGCTCGGGCTCGCCGAAACGGAAATCGGCCAGGGCTCGCAACGCCCGTCCGACCCCGGCGACGACACCGTAGCGACGGCCATCGGGAAGCTTGCGGGCGAAGAGCTCGAAGATGCTGTGGCGATCAGCCGCACCGGAATGGCGGGCCGCCTGCACCATGGTCAGTTCGTAATGGTCGGTGAGCAATGCGGTGGAGGTCACGTTGCCAAGACTAGGTCCACCCGGCTGCCGAATGTCGTGCAGGCCGCGAAGTTTGCGACAATGACCCTCATGTCCACCACTCCTGAGGCTCCGGCACCGGCCGGCGGCACGGCGGTCGTCGAACGTCCCGCAGATGAGTTGTTGACCCAGCCGCCCTGGGTGACGATCGTCTGGGACGACCCGGTGAACCTGATGAGCTACGTCACCCATGTGTTCGTGACCTACTTCCACTACTCGAAGGCGAAGGCCCACGAGCTGATGATGCAGGTGCACAACGAGGGCAAGGCGGTGGTGGCCTCCGGCAGCCGCGAGGAGATGGAGCGGGACGTGAACGCGATGCACGAGTTCGGCCTGTGGGCGACCCTGGACCGGTCGGAGTGAAGGCCTTCAAGAAGCGCCGCGGTGAGTTCTGGGCGAAGATCGAGGAACCCGAGGTCGCCCTGGTCTCGTCGCTGTTGGAGCAGCTCATCGAACTGTTGGACGTGCCGGGCGAGAACGGCCCCGAGCCCGAGGACCCGTTCGAGGCCCTCGCCCGGGAACTCGCCGACGATCCGGACCAACCCGAGGTCTCCGACGACCCGGCGGTGCGCCGGCTCTTCCCGGACGCCTACCCGCACGACCCGGCGGCGTCCTCGGATTTTCGTCGATTCACCGAGGCCGATCAGCGCCGCCGCAAGGTGGCCGAGGCCCGCGTGGTGCTCGAGGCCCTCGCCGAGACCGATGCCGGGGCCCGTCCGCTGCGGGTGCCGGCCGATGACGTGACCGCCTGGTTGCGCACCCTGAACGCGTTGCGGTTGACCGTCGCGACCCGACTGGACATCACCGATGAGGAGTCGGCCGAGCAGTTGCACGAACTGCCCGACACCGACCCCCGGGCCTTCATGTACTCGGTGTACGAATTTCTCGGGTGGATGCAGGAATCGTTGCTGCGCGTGCTGTGACTGATGTCTCAAGGGTGCGTATGGTGAGGCTTACCTAACTGGCGTAGATTGTGGGCATGCCCGGGTACAACCTGGTGGTCGCACCGCAGCGTCTGCCGCTGATGATCGTCGAAGCCAATCCGGCCCGTCCGGTGGCTCGCCGACTGGCATCCCTGGGCCTGCGCCGAGGCGCCGAGATCGAAGTGCTGCACGGCACCGCCGGTGGTGGCCGGGTGGTGGCCGTGGCCGGTGCCAGGGTCGCCCTCGGCAAGGACCTGCTCGGCGATTTCCGGGTGAGAACCCATGACTGAACCCGGCACCCGTCCCAAGCGCTTGACCCTGCGCCCGGTGGCCTCGGCCACCCCCTCCTGCCACGCCGCGGCGACGTCGGGGGGAGCGGGGCCGGACGCGCCGGTGATCGTCTTCGCCGGTCTGCCGAACGTCGGTAAATCCACCCTCTTCAACGCCGCGACCCGGTCGCGGGTGACCACCGGCAACTGGCCCGGCACCACCGTGGACGTGGCCCGGGGCCGCTGGAAGGTGCTGCTGCCCGGGTGCGAATGCGACCACTTCGACGGCGCCTGCGATTGCGACGAATGCGGCTGCCCCCAATCACGCAGCACCGCCTGGACGGTGGTCGACCTGCCCGGCGCCTACAGCCTGGACGCGCACTCCCCGGACGAGGCGCTGGCCCGCGATCTGATCGTCACCGAAGCCCCCGACGCGGTGGTGGCGGTGGTCGACTCGGCCAACCTCACCCGCGGCCTCTACCTGGTCAGCGAATTGCGCGAGCGGGCCCTGCGGGTGATCGTCGCCCTCACCATGGGCGATGTGGCCGAACGGCGCGGCGTGCGGATCAACCCCGAGGTGCTGGCCGCCGAACTGGGCTGCCCGGTGGTGCCGGTCGATCCCCGGCGACGCACCGGCCTGGTGGAGTTGGCCCATGCGGTGGGGGACGCGCTGCGCCGGCCGGTCCTGTTGCCCCGGATCCGGGCACCCTTCGACGCCGAGGACGAACTGGCCGAGGCCGACGAACGCTTCGGCTGGATCGACGGGGTCGTCGAGCGCAGCACCGAAGCCGGCGAGGCCCGGCAGAACTGGTCGGATCGGATCGACCGGGTGGCCACCGCCCCGGTCTGGGGCGGGCTGCTGTTCCTGGCGGTGATGTTCGTGGTCTTCCAGATCACCACCACCGTCGCCGCACCCCTGCAGGACTTCCTGGACGGTCTGTTCACCGGCCCGGTCAGTGACGGGGCCTCCCGGCTGCTGGGCGCGATCGGGCTCGGCGGCGGCTGGGTCGAGGGCCTGATCGTCAACGGCTTGATCGCCGGTGTCGGGATGCTGCTCACCTTCGTCCCGCTGATGGCGCTGATGTTCCTGCTGCTGGCGCTGCTGGAGGACTCCGGCTATCTGGCCCGGGCCGCGGTCGTCACCGACCGGGTGATGCGTGCCCTGGGTCTGCCCGGACGGGCCTTCCTGCCGCTGATCGTCGGCTTCGGATGCAACGTCCCGGCGATCAGCGCGACCCGGATCCTGCCCAACGCCCGACACCGCCTGCTGACCGCTCTGTTGGTGCCGCTGACCGCCTGTTCGGCCC